>VBKX01000611.1 GCA_005879435.1 Deltaproteobacteria bacterium | reverse complement strand
CGCCGCGAAACTTCACCTTTCGATGACCTCTGATCGCAAAAACAAATGGCCGTCGGTTCCGCCACAATGCTTTCGAACTGCCTCAAAGTAGGGGAAGAGAGACAAGCAGGAGCAACACTCCGCCACCCTGACTGCCGGAATTTATGAGATACAAAGATCCCCACACGCCTCCGGCCGCTGCAACGGACCAGGGCAAGTGTCTCTAGGAAGGGCGCCATCTATACCAGGGTACTTAAATGCGCGGCATACGCCAGAAGAAGTTTAGGGGTTAAATCTTTTTACTTTTGACATATCAGATCGACATGCTCAGGCTCTCAAACCGCAGTGCATCGGCGGATTGGCAGCCTGGACGGAATTTTACAGTTTATAGCCGATCTTGCGCAGCAGCTCCTTACGCCAGGCGATACCCGCACCATCTTCAATGCCTTGGCTCTTGCCGCCGTCGATGACGCCCAGGATACCGCGGCCTTGATCGGTTTCCGCGATCACGACCTCGACCGGATTCGCCGTGGCGCAGAAGATGCGGCAAACCTCGGGAACCATTTTAATCGCATTGAGCACGTTGACGGGAAAGAAGCCGGGGCCGAGGAACAGAATAAAGCTGTGGCCCGCGGAAAGAGCAAGCGCGTTGCGCTTGGCCAATTCAATCATCGATTCGTCCGTGCCCGTCCAGCGAACCAGCATCGCGCCCGAGGCTTCGCAGAAGGCGAGACCGAATTTGATGCCGGGCACGCTTTGCACCAGCGCTTCGTGAATATCCTCGACGGTTTTAATGAAGTGGCTTTGGCCCAGGATAAAATTAACGTCGTCGGCCTTATCGATTTTTACCGTCGTGAGTTGCATAGCGTCGCTCCTCCCGAACATGCGGACCCGATTGCCAAGACAGAATCGGCGAAGTGGCGCGGACTAACAGCACGGGATCTCGCGAGTATTTGGATGACTTTTTCTGCCACGCTGCCCAGCAGCCAGCGTCCGATTCACGACCTGTCCTGCGTCGACATCGTGACCAGATTGTTCGGCGTTCTAAACCCTCGGCCGCCGAAATATTGCGGGTCAACTCGGCCGCGTCCACCACGGCCAACAACTCGATGGGAATTTGCAAGTTCCGTGAAAAGCATCGAGCGTAGGGCAGCATGTTTTCCGCGGTCTTGGAACCGTCCAGCGGCACGAGGATTTTTTTGTACATCGCCACTTCCCCTTAGGATCCGAGCTTAACCGGCCCGTAGCACCAAAACCGGATCGCTGGTGTGGCGTACCACGGTTTCGGTGACGCTGCCGAGCACCCAACGGCGCACGCCCGATCGTCCGTGCGAACACATGGCGATCAAGCCGTCCGGTGTCTTACGCGCCATCGCGATGATCTCATCGCCGGCAAAGCCTTCTTTGCTCGCGGACGAGACCTTTTCCACGCCGAGCTTTTTCACTTCGGCGAGCTTTTTTTCGAGATATTCGTTCGCTTCGTCGCGCACGCTGGCGATTAAGTCGTCGTAGTTGACCGCAGAGTAACCATCGTCGCCCGCATAGGCGTTATAGGGAATATGATAGGCGCGGAACAACACCACTTCGAGGTCGAGTTTTTTGGCTGTCTCAGCGACCATCGGCAGCACGATCTCCGCCAGCGGCGAACCGTCCAGCGGTACGATGACCTTCTTGAACGGCACCTCGGCCGCCGGCGTCGCTTCGTCCGCCGCGCGAACCAACAACAATGGATTCACGCTGCCGCGCAGAACTTTCTCGGCAACGCTGCCCAACAGGAACCGGTTGAGCCCTGAGCGGCCGTGAGTCGCCATCGCGATCAGCAGTCCCTTGTCTGCCGCGGCTTTCTCGATAATCGCCTCTTCGGCGCGGCCTTTATCGACGGTGCACGTGACGTTTATGCCGGGAAATGTATTGGCGATCAGGCGCAGATAGGCTGTGCTGTTGCGCACCCCGTCTTCGATCATGGTATCGAGCAAACGCGCTTTTTCCGCGGCTAGGTGCGTCGCCATTTCGGCGATGTCGATTGCGGCCAGAAGCTCAACCGGTATTTTGAATTTCCCCGCCAAATAACGAGCATAGGGCAGGACCTTTTCCGCCGTCTTGGACCCGTCCAACGGGATCAGTATCTTGTTATACATATTTACCTCCTCGTTAATTTTATCCTACGCCCGCCGATGCGGTTCGTCTACGATACCTTTGCATTGATTTGTTGCGCTACGCATACACGGTCTTCGGGTTTCTTCTCCAAATCATGGAAGCGCAATCGCTATGCCATCGAACCGGCGCAATTTATCTCCACGGCCACGCGAGGTTTTCGCATTGTTGAAAATTTTCCGACAGTTCTCGCAAAACTGCAACAAATCGGTGAAGCCACCAAAAATCGTATTTTGAAGCCGGCTGATCAAATTCAATGGCATCAGCCGGCGACACGATGGGCACGGCTTCGTATATTTTGTCGGGAACACAGAAGGGATTGGA
>VBKX01000610.1 GCA_005879435.1 Deltaproteobacteria bacterium | reverse complement strand
GGGTGCCGTCGAAAAGAAGAACCATGCTAATGAGCCGGGCAACCCCAAGACCGCAAATCTTTTCCTCATCATTTTTCCTCTCGAGACGCGCAGGCGAATCAGATTGATATCTATTCCTGCTTAACCCTATACTTCCGAACGAGGTTTTGAATCAAGTTGAGGAGGTCCAATGATTCAATTCATGATCGTGCTGCTAATGCTCTTAATCGGCCATCCGTTGGCGTCGGCCCAGACGCCCACGCGCGTGATGTCCGGCTACGCTGCGACGTCCGGGCCGCATGCGGTGTTATGGATTGCCCGTGACGCCGGGCTATTTGAAAAAAATGGCTTGCGTACCGACGTCGCTTACATTCGCAGCGGGTCGACCATGGCGCAAACCCTGGTGTCCGGCGAGATCCAGATGTCACAGATGGGCGGGCCGGCGATGCTCGCCGCCGGCGTCGCGGGTATGGATGTGACGTTTGTCGCTGTGGCGCTCAACACCACGCCGATCGTGATCATGGGCACGGTGTCGAAGATGGAAGAGCTCAAAGGCAAATCGATCGGCGTGACCCGTTATGGTTCCAACACCGACATCTCGGCGCGTTTTGCGATCCGCAAGGCGGGGCTTCAGCCGGAAAAAGACATCGCATTGATCCAACTTGAAGATTACGCCGGGATAATGGGCGGCATCGCGTCCGGCCGCATTGCCGCCGGCGCGCTCGCCGATCCGTTTACCGACGCGGCAAAAAAGTTGGGCTACAAAGAAATCGCGGATCTTGCGGCGATGGGATTGGAATTCCCCTTTGTGGGGATCGTCGCCAAGAAATCGTACATCAAGGATAACGCGGATACCGTGCAGCGTTTCGTGCGCGCTTATGTGGAGGCAATTGCGATCTACAAGAACAATCGAGACCTGGCGATGAAGATCACGAGCAAGTATACAGGCATCAAGGATCCGGCAATTCTTGCCGCCACCGTCGATTTCTATGCGCCGAAGCTGCAGCGGATTCCTCATGCCACGGTCGGCGGCATTCGTTTCGTTTTGGATCAAGTCGCGGTGCGCGACCCGCGCGCGAAAAATTACGCGCCGGAAACCTTCATGGATACACGCTTCGTGAAACAGCTTGAGGACAGCGGGTTTATCAAGGGGCTTTATCCCAGATAAAAGAACGATCGCGACCTCGATTCCCCTAGGCCCCTCAGGATCGTTGAATCCCAAAGTCTGTCCATTGCTCAAGAATGATCGATACAATGGCGCGCGGGCTCGGCGATTAATTTCTGATTGATCGCACGCGCATTGCCCGGATGCGATGTGTGCCACGTTACCCAGGAGCGTTGTAGGTACGCGATCACCATTTTATCTCATCTCCCAACGCTGCGTTGAACCCGATGCTCCGCGCCTTCGTCTGCGTGTTAGAGGACCAGCACGCGCTGCGGGATCAGCGTGTGATTCACGGCGTCGCGGTGACCGGCGAATTGCAATTTTATATTTCGCACGCTCGGTGGTAGCAGCACTGCGCAACGGTCAAATATTGGCGAGCTTCGCCCGGGTTAAGGATAAACTGAAGATGAAAAAGATAGCCAATGCAGCGGCCACAATCGTCGGTAGGAGATACGTCACGGCGGGCAGCAAGCCGACGACGACTAAACCAACGCCGAGCCAAACTGGCACGCGTGATCCGCAAATACTCAAAAGGAGAGCGGCAGGGATGACGAGTAAGCTCAAATCGTGGGTGAAAAGGTGCGGGCTCAACAGCAAAAGAGCGATTGAATTACCGATCCAGGATATTTCAAAACCATTGGACAAGTGTCGCGCTCGCTGGTTGAGCCAAACGACCGCGAGTAAAACGATTGCCATCGCGGCCGCCCACACGATCCAGCCCCATGGAACGGGCAGCCAAACTCCCGCCAGGGCTCTCAAGTTGTGCATACCTTCCAAAGGATTGGTCCAGTCATGTTCCGATCCGCTGTAGCGCTGGATAATTTGCAAATATTGGATGAAGGTTTGCTCCCCGAGCAGGAGAAACGAGCCACCCACGAGAACGGTGGCGGCAAGAACACCAGTAAAAAAACCGCGCCAGGCGCGATGCAGCAGGAACACAAAATGAGGGAGCGCCAAATATTGAAGCTTGAGGCAAAGCATGCCCGCCCAGATTCCGGCCGCAATTTCCTTTCGTTTTTTCTGTGCCAGCACGTGGCGAGTCATAATGTAAAGAATAATGATAGAGCCGTGACTATTGAAAAGCGTTGCCTGTATACCGAAGTTACATAGCGTAGCAAGAAGCAACCATTGGGTTTGGTCGCTGGTAAGATTCAAATCGCGAACTAATCTTCTCAGAATGGCCCAGATCAATCCAATATTCAGGACCGTCATCGCGAGAAACGCACCGGAAAACGATAGCAGTGTAAGCGGCACCAGCAGCGCCGCGGTAATCGGCGGATACGGAAAGATAAGGACGCGCTCCGTGGGAACGAATTTTTTCTGGAAAGCAAGCTGTTGATCAAGATCGTAGAGGGCGCGAGGGTTTTGCCGAAGCATTAGCGGTTGAGCGTAGAAGATGACGAAATCGGCGACGCAATTGTCATGGGCGCAACTGGGAATATGGTCCGTGTAGATCTTCAGCCAATTGCCGCTCAGGCTAATCGCAACGGCCAAGCCTAAACCAAGGATGATGGCTTTGACGCGGCGGTTCCAGGCGAGACTTATCGGCATGACGCCACTTGACCGATTATTGCAACCGCGAAAAAGACAACGTTACTCAAGTTAGATGAACTTAGTTTTTGACCAACGCTAGACTGAGCAGCACGACGATCGGGCCGAGGGCGGCATTGATCTTCAGCAGCAAAAACCAACGGCGCCAGTGGGAGAGAAGAGGTTCAGGCCAAGCATTCAAGCCTCGCGGTAGATCGGCAGTCAATTGAGCGATGGTGGGGGCATATTTGAATACTTGCAGACCATGGTGCAGGACCATCGCGCCGAAAAGAATTATCTTCACGCTCAGGACGATGGCGAATGCTCTACTGAACATCGATCCCGTTGGCGGTAGGCGCGCGAGCAAATTGACTATTCCGGTCAGGAGCAGAAGTCCGATGGCGATCCAAGCGAGGTTTTCGAGACCGATGCGCGCCTGATTCATCGTCTTGATCGCGATGTGCGGTTCTAATTCGTGAACCGCAGGTCCCGAAACGACCAGAAAAAACACTATTCCACCCAGCCACATTGCGATCGCGATGAGGTGAACCATTGTACTCAGCGCGGCCCATGCGGTCATGGACGAGGTTCCGCTACGATCTCCATGATTGGTTGCAATCTTCGCATAATTCCTCGTCAAATCAACGCC
>VBKX01000609.1 GCA_005879435.1 Deltaproteobacteria bacterium | reverse complement strand
CTGTATCCCCCTTTTTTTCAAAGGGGGAGTTTTCTCCGTGCAGTTCTCACCCCTCTTTGAAAAAGAGGGGAAGGGGAGATTTTTTCCGACGGAATGACGCGGCAATAATGCATAGTGCGTAACCAAAGAAAGCGATTATGACAACAGCAGCACTTCAAGCGGAGCGATTCGAGATACCGGACGACATCTGGGCGGCGCAGGCCTTTTTCGAAGAAAAAGGCTGGAGCGATGGGTTGCCGATCATTCCACCGACGGAAGAGCGGGTCGGCCAAATGCTCGCGGCGACGAAACGCAAGCCCGACGAAGTGATCGGCGCGGTGCCGCCGCGCTGGGCGCAGGCGACGGTTGAGAAAATCGCCATCAACGGCGTGATGGCGGGCTGCAAGCCGGAATACATGCCGGTGCTGATCGCTGCAGTCGAAGCGCTCACGGATCCCAAACTCAATCTCTATGCGTTGCAGGCGACCACCGGCGGGCCGGCGGTGATGATCATCATCAATGGGCCGATCCGCAAGCAGTTGGACATCAACGGCGGTCCCAATGCATTGGGCGAAGGATGGCGCGCCAATGCGACCATCGGCCGCTTTGTGCAACTGGTGAAACGCAATATCGGCGGCTCGTATCCCGGCACGACTTGCAAAGCGACGCTCGGCTGGCCTGGAAAATATTCCATCTGCGTCGGCGAGAACGAAGAGGCGAGCCCTTGGGAACCGCTCCACGTCGAGCGCGGCTTCAAAGCGGAGCAGAGCACGGTGACGGCGATCAGCGCGGATGCGTCGATCCGCGCGTCGGATTTGGACAGCTCGAAGGCTGAAGGCATACTGATCAATTTCGCGCAGAAAATGGACGGACCGTCGGGTCCGGAAGCGATCATGGTGATCTGCCCGGAGCATGCCAAGATTATCGCCGGCGACGGCTTCAGCAAAAAAGACGTTCAGAAGTTCATCTGGGAACGCGCCGCCTATCGCATGAAAGATCTTCCCGACGAGACTTTCGATCAGCGCGTCAAGCGCCGCTCCGATCTCAAGCTGACCCGCGACAGCATCATTCCCGTAACCGACAGGCCGGAGGACATACTCGTCATCGTCGCCGGCGGCGACGGCTCGCAGTCGCAGTACATTCACGTCTGGGGCCAGAGCACGCCCGAGGGCGGGTCCACGCGCAGCGTCACGAAAGTCATTCGGGATTAAGAGTACAAAACGTTCAAATCGTTCAAATCGTTTCGGGCTAAGGCACTCATTGATTTCTTACCCTCGCCCGCTTTGCCGGAGAGAGCCTGTCCTGAGCTTGACGAAGGAGGAGGGTGAGGGCGTGCATCGACGATCATCACTCATCATCCTGGCTGTTGGTCTCATCTGGGTTAGCAGCTTGTCCGCTGCCGACAAGCTACGCATAAGCTATTCGGGTACGACGACAAGCAACGCGCTCCTTTGGGTGACCAAGGAAGCGAAACTATTTGACAGGAACGGCATCGACGCCGAAGTGCTTTACCTGGCTGCGTCGCTCGGCCAGACCGCGTTGATCGCGGGCGAGACTCAGTTCGCGGTTTACACGGGGCTGCTGATGACGCCAACCCGGCTGCAGGGCGCCGACGTGACGATGGTCGCGGGATTTCTAAATTATTTGGTCTCCCGCTTGGTCGTGCGTCCCGACATCAAGACCGCCGCGGACTTGAAAGGTAAACGTTTGGCCGTGTCGCGTTTCGGCACGGCGTCGGATTTCGGCACGCGTCTGATGGTCTCCAAGCTCGGTTTGAATCCCGACACTGATGTCACGATCCTACAGATCGGCGATACGCCGACCCGCGTCGCCGCGATGATGGCGAAGAGTGTTGACGGCGCGATCTTCGACCCGCCGGATCACAAGAGAGCGGTCGAAAACGGCGGGCGCATCATGATGAATCTGGAAGAAACGGTGATCCCCTACCAACACGCCGGTTTGATGACGACGCGAAAGTATATCGCCGCCCGGCCGGACATCGTCAGGCGTGTGGTAAAATCGATCGTCGAGGGCGCCGCGGTGGTGCGCAAAGATCCCGAGACCACCAAGCGGGCGCTGTCGATCCGCATGCGCATCAAAGATCCCAAGGATCTTGAAGAAACCTATCAGCAGCTGCGCGGCTTCACGCAAGCCAAGCCCTATCCGAGCTTGGAAGGTTTCAAAGCGATTTTGAATGACTTGTCGAAGCGCATGCCCGCGGCGAAAAACGCCGATCCCAAAGATTTTGCCGATCTTCGGTTTATCGAAGAGTTGGATAAGTCAGGATATATCGATGGGCTTTAAAACCGTTCCAAGTTCAATGTTCAAGGTTCAAAGTTGGGTGATGCTATTATGTCCCCGGCAGGCCGTCTGGCTCGCGTTGCTGCTTTTCATCTTGCCGGATTCAAGCGGTGCCGCCGACAAGGTTCGCATCGGCTACTCCGGCGCGACGGTAAGCAATGCGATGCTCTGGGTGACCGACGAAGGCAAATTATTTCAAAAAAACGGCATCGATCCGCAAATTCTTTACCTGCAAACGACGCTTGGACAGACGGCGATGATCGCCGGAGAAATCGACATGT
>VBKX01000608.1 GCA_005879435.1 Deltaproteobacteria bacterium | reverse complement strand
CTTCGTATCGTGCGGCGAATCCCGCAGGCGTTCAGAAATGGATCGCGCTCAACGATATTTCCGAGACCGGAGAAGGCGCCCGGCAAAAGTTGGTCAACGTTGTGACACCGGAGAAGTTGGAGACATTGAAGGTGCGCACGCTGCTGATGACCGGCGCAGCGGATATGTTCACATCACCCTCGATCATGCGGATGATCGCGCGGCACGTCCCGGACAACGAGGTCGTGATCGCGCCGGAGTGCGGCCATTCGATCTATTGGGAGCAACCCGAGTTCTTCAATCGCACCGTGCTCGGATTCATCGGCCGGCGCATGAAATAACCTCGCGATTGCCGTAGCATCGAGCGCCGGCTCAGTTCCCTGCCAATTGCGCAAAGCGTTTCTTCATGACGTCAATTTGAGTGAGATAGCGCTGCAGGCTATGAGTGCCACAAAGCTCGTCTTGCGCTACGCGAAAGCCGTGCGCGGCAAAAGTCTCTCCTCTTTTCAAGCCGCACAGGTGAATCACGGCAGCCAGTTTTTGCTTTTGCGCCCGGCTGACTTTGACCGCGTGACGAGCAGCCAAAATATCGACCACGCTTTGGTGCAGATACGCGGCGGTCATTTCGACCGCATGACTCGGCAGCGTTCGAGTGTAGAAGGCGTTGAACCAGCAGGAGCTGAGATCGTGCCACGGACCGTCGGCCACAACGGTGTGATCACGGATGCAATACTTGCGGGCCTCGATGAAAGTTCCGTCCGTGAGTTGAAACATGCCGAGCGCACTCGACGCCGGACGATAGATTTCAAAAGGATTCCACGACCATTGCCAGCGCCAGTAGGTGCGCGCGACGGGATTCCCGTCGCTCTCGATTTGAGCCAGGGCGGCGAGCAATTCAGGTGAAATAATGCTGGTCGAATGCTTCTCGAAAAGCGCCCCGTAACTCTGCCAGATAGATGGGGGAGTTTTTGATAAGGAGCCACTGATCGGGGCGAAGAGCTCACCCGGCTTGCGCACGACCTGATAGATCAGGTTGACCGCGAAAAACCCGCCGATCCCGAGAACACACCACCCGACGACGGCTCCTTTCCAGTGGAGCCTGGTGAAACGTCTGGATGTTCGCCTGACATATCGAATACCGCTATGAATAGTAGCCGTCACGTGAACAAAACCAACCTCTAATTTAGTTCAAGGCTGCATTGTACTACTTTGAATGGCAATTAGCAGCGTTAGTCATGTGCCGATTGACAAGGCCTTCCGGTAATAAGAAAGATCGACATATTTCTCAACGGGCGGAGCAGGACACGCCAAGTAACCCAGCTCGGCTCGCAAATCGAGAGCGGCCGCGACTCCAGGGAGATTAATGGTCGCTTTGGGGTAAAGGCCGTGTTCTGGATCAAGTAGCGTGTCCAACGTGTGTTCGGCTGCTGGCCCGTCGATTTCGTTGTGTCGAGCCAGGATGTCGAGGCAAGATCGTCGATTCCGCCTGTCGAAACACCATTGCGTTGCTTCGACGTAGGCACGGATGTACCGGCTCAAGCGCTCCGGATGCTGTTCGGCCCAATGTCGGCTCGTCGCGCCGCATGTGCCCTGGTAAGACGGGATCATAGAGCATTTCTCACAAAAGGTTCCGTCAACAGAGTCGCACTGATCTTTCCTTCCAACAATGCGCGATAGCGGCTTTCCCATCCACCGACTTCTATCAACTGGTAATCGTCCACATTGAAACCTCTGGCGTGGAGCATTCGTTCGAGCACTAAGACAAAGCCGCTCGTCTTGGCATCGACGCCGATAGACCTGCCAGATAATGAATCAATGGATGCGCAATAGCGCGCGCCTACCAAACTGAAGAGACCGCTGTGTAGACCCATAAAGATAAAAAGATCGGAGCTGTCATCGGCTTCGACATCGGCGATGACGTCATCGGCGCCGGTATGTCCGATATCGCATCCATTCTCTTTAAGGACTTGGCCAAGGTATAAGGAGCCGGGGGTGTATGCGATCTCGAGAGCGAGCCCGTGGCACGCAAAAATTCCTGTCTCGATACCCGCATGGATGGGCAAATTGTAGGCCGCACGAAATTGCAGCATTTTGAGTGTCGCTGTCATAGGGATGGGGGTCTTGGAGTGCTCCTATCATGTCGCGCAGAAAAGTGACAATCGCTTTCTCTTGCGTTGTCGCATGGGGTTCATTCTCCGCAGTTTGTCGCGCAAAGGCCTATTTCAGAACTCTTAACGTGCGTCATTCCCGCATGCTTTTAGCTGGGAATCCAGGCGCACTCCGGGCGGGAAAGACTCTCACTTCCGATCGAGATGGCAGATCGCTTATTGAAAATGAACCACTATCCCGCGAGGACCTAACTTGACTGTCATTGTGCTTTCAACTACAGCTTTCGTATTTCCTGGGCCGTTTCGTTTCAAGCAATGAGTTCCATCATACTGTTCAGTTCAGTTTCGGTTGGTAAGCAAAACTGGCGGACGGAGCGCGAAGAAAATTAGATTTGGTCCAAACCTGTTTAAAAAATTGGAGGTGATCTTATGCCAGTGAAGGTTATGCGTATAGAAGACGCGCCGGTGAGGGTTATGCGATGGGATCGCGGCAAGGCTCTTCGCCTGGTGGATGAAGCCGACGGCGCCAAGAACGTCGATGTGCACATCAATCTGATTAACGTCGATTCCGGACCGGGTCCGACGCACTATCACGCTAAAGCGGAGAATATTTACGTCGTACTGGAAGGCACCGTCGAGGCCATCGTGCAGGGAAAAAAGTTTCGCCTGGGGCCGGGAGAAGTCGCCTTTATTCCGCCCGGGGTGCGACACCAAGCCGGCAACTGCGGCGATACCGTCGCGCGCGTCCTGGAGATTTACGCTCCCGCGGGCGAAGATTTTCACATTGTCGATGATTCGGAGAACAAATAGTTCGCAAACTTAAGAGAGAGAGTTTCGCCGCAAAGAACGCAAAGTAAAAGGTCGTTCCCAATGCTTCTATCATTTCGCCCGGAGGAAGAAATCTTTCTTCGCCGCGCAATAGTATCAAGGATCCGATCCGTAAAACAAAAAGGACAATATAAAAGCGATGGCGAAAATGCAGTTCGGTGTTTTGTTGCCCCACTTTGGTAAAGAAACTTCACCGTCGCGGATTATCGACGGTTCTAGACTGTGCGAGGAGTTGGGATTTCATTCCATATGGGTGAGGGATCATTTGATTTGGCATCCGCACGGCATGGAAAAGTCGGGGCTCAAATTCGTCGAACCGTTTGTCACGCTATCCGCGGTTGCAGCGGTGACGAAAAAAATCCTTTTAGGCTTCGCCGTGCTGGTTCCGGTGCGTTGGCCGCTCAAAGTCAGCCAGGATCTCGCAAGCCTTTCCTATATCGCCGGCGGCCGGGTCATCGCCGGCATGGGATTGGGATTCAATCCCGCCGAGCTTGCAACCGTAGGCATGCGCATCGAAGATCGGATCGACATCCTGCGCGAGACCGTCGAGATCGCGCGGCTGATCTGGAAAGAGGATAACGTCTCGTACAAGGGCAAAATATTCTCGTTCCAAAACGTAACCATCGAGCCCAAGCCCGCTGCACCGATCCCTATCTTCTGTGGCGGTAGTACTCGCGCGGCGATTAGACGCGCGGCAGAATACTGCGACGGCTGGATTCCCGGTCGTGTTCCCATGGCAACCTTCGACGACCGGATACAATATTTGCGCCAACTGACCGACAGGAAAATTACGTTGGGCAATATACCGATCACGCGCATCGATAAAGACCGAAAGAAGGCTCGGGCGAGTATCAACGTCGAGGCGCTCGCAGAGAGCTCGGAGGGAAGCAGCCATTGGATAAAGCCGCCGTCCGGGAAATTTCAGACGATCGAGGATCTAGAAGGACTCTTGATCGTAGGGAACCCCGAGGACTGCGCCGCGGAGATCGAAAAATTTCGCATGAGAGGCGTCGAACACCTGGTATTTGATTTGAGATTGCAATACGACCGCTTCGAAGAGAGCTTGGAATTGATCGGCAAGGAACTACTGCCGAGGTTCCGGTAATCCATGCCAGAATTTCTCGACGATCTATTTGGACTTGCCAGTTTTTTCGCACCGTGGATTACGACGTCTGCACTCGTTGCTTTCTAAAGCTTGAACTTGGTGGACGAATCCAACGATTTGAAAGCGCGTTCCGTCAGCGCGCCCCAAGCAGTTTATCGATCTGCGAAGTCACCTGTCGATCCTCGGGCTCGATCGCGCTTTCGAATACAGCGACCGGTTGGCCGGTCCGGTCGAGCAGATATTTATGAAAGTTCCAGCGCGGCGGTTTGCCGGTCTTGGCGGCGAGATCCCGAAAGAGCGGGTTGGCGTTTGCGCCGACGACGGCGGTCTTCGCGAATACCGGGAACGTGATGCCATAGTTCATCCGGCAGAACTGCGCGATCTCTTTGTTCGATCCAGGCTCCTGGGCGCCGAAATCATTCGCCGGAAATCCCAGCACCATGAAACCTCTGTCGCGATAACGGCGATATAACTTTTCCAAGCCATCGTACTGCGGCGTGTAGCCGCACTCGCTCGCCGTGTTGACGATTAGCAGCACCTTGCCACTGAACTGACAGAGCGACACCGGCTCATCCATCAGGTTGGCGAATTTGTGATTAAGGACAGTGGGGCAAGAGGACTCCGCTGCGATGCTTGGCGCTGGAGTGGCGAATATCGCGAGCGCTGCCACGAGAAATGCACAGGTCGTTTGGGCGAACATATTTTCCTCCCTTCCGTCTTTTGTACCACAGTTTCTACCCAAAGAACGAGCTCGCCGCATGAGCGCTGATGCAAACCTGCGCCGTGTCGCGATCACGATTCTGGCCCAGTGCGCGGTTCTTGTGTTAGACGTATTCAAACCAACGCGAGTGCGCGCTTTTAGTCCTAATTCGTCTTGGCCAAAGATTAGGTTTCACGCGCCGCGTTGCGCTCGCCGATGACTCAGCGAAGGATCATTATGACGACAACGGATTTCGGACCAGACGACCTCACGCAACCTCCTCCGGTGCTTTCCTATGATATTGTCTCTTGGCTGCTCACGGGTGTGGCACTGTTTCTCGTGCTGCCGCTGCATTTGCTGCCGGCGCTTGTGGCCGGACTCGTTGTTTACGAGTTGGTGCATGTGCTTGCGCGCGCCCTTAGAATATTTCGGATTCATCACAAGCGAGGGCAGCTTGTGGCGGTCGGCATCGTGGCCTTTGGGGTTGTCTTACTTCTCACGATTGCCGGAGCGGGAATCGTCGCCTTTGTTCAGGCGGATAATCTGTCGACGCTTTTTAATACGATGACCGATAGCATTGAGCGCTGGCGGTCTGTGTTGCCGGACTCCATCGCAGATCAGTTGCCGGTGGACGTGGAGGAGCTGCGGCAGGCCGTGGTGGCCTGGCTCGGTCTACACGCCGGGGAGTTGAAGCAGGTTGGGACGGAGGCGGGGCGCACGTTGGCACACATTTTTTTCGGCTTGGGGATCGGGGTGTTGGCGTCACTGCATGACGTGAAGCCGCATGAACCCCTCGGACCGCTCGCAAGGGCCATGCGAGAGCGCGTGGTCCGCGTGGGCGAAGCGTTCCGACGCGTCGTGTTCGCTCAAACGCGCATCTCGGCCGTCAACACCTTCCTGACCGCATTGTATCTTTTCGTCGCATTGCCGTTGGCGGGCGTGCATCTGCCGCT
>VBKX01000607.1 GCA_005879435.1 Deltaproteobacteria bacterium | reverse complement strand
TGTCTCGCCGCGGGCTTGTCGGCGTGATAAAGTCAGGTATTATATCGATCTTATGAGGCGACGTTAGGTCATGCCGATGAGAGAACTGATCCAAAAGCTCGGGCCGCTGGTCTTGGAAAGTGCGGCCGCCGTCAGCTACCTACGGAAGCGAATCACCGAATCACGTCCGAACGGCGCAGAAGCCCGCCTCGACGCGATTGAAAATGCCATGGAAGTTCAGTCAACCCTCAATAACACCATCGACGTTCAAATGAATATTATTCATGCACTGCTGGAAAAAGCGCAAAAACGCCTGCAAATCGTAATCGTCGCCCTCATCGCTACGGGAACAATTGCCGCGCTCGCACTCGCTGCCGCCCTGATGAAATAACACCGTCTTAGTTTCGACTTTTTCATTTTCCGTGACTCCACTGCACCCATTCGTCGAGTAGGAGCGAACCCACATGCCTTTGCTGCGCCTCGAAAGCCTCTCCATTGCGTACGGGCATCTGCCGTTACTTTCTCACGCTGAATTTCAAATCGACTCCGCTGAACGAGTCTGCCTGGTCGGCCGTAACGGCACGGGAAAAACGACGCTATTTCGCGTCATCACGAGAAAGGCCGCGCCGGACGAAGGCGAGGTTTGGCGCAAGGCGACATTGAGCGTGGGCCATCTCGAACAGGAAGTGCCGCCGGATACCGAGCAGACTATCTTTGAAGTCGTCGCTTCCGGGCTCGGCGAGCTTGGCACGCTCTTGACGGAATATCACAATCTCACCCACGATGAAGGCTTAGCGCAGCGCGAGTCGCTGCTCGAGCTGGCCAAGCTGCAAGCGCGCATAGAAACGCTCGACGGCTGGAATACCAATCAGAAAGTTGAAGCGGTTTTGACCCGCCTGAATTTACCCGAGGGCAAGCGTCTGGCGGATTGTTCCGGTGGCACTCGCCGTCAAGTGATGCTGGCGCGAGCGCTGGTGAGCGAGCCGGATCTCTTGCTGCTCGACGAACCGACCAACCATCTCGACATAAACGCCATCACTTGGCTGGAAGAATATCTTCTTAGCTACAAGGGCGCCGTGATGTTCATCACCCATGATCGAACTTTCGTGCGCCGATTGGCGACCCGCATCGTTGAATTGGATCGCGGCTGCTTGACCTCCTTTCCCGGCGACTTCGATGCTTATCTGCAAAAGAAGGACGAGCGGCTCGATATCGAAGAACGCGCTTTGGCAAAGGTCGACAAGAAACTCACCGAGGAAGAAGCCTGGATCCGCCAAGGAATCAAGGCGCGGCGCACGCGCAATGAAGGTCGGGTAAGAGCGCTGCAAACACTGCGGCGTGAAAAAGCCGAACGGCGCGCTATCCGGCAAATTGGTCGTCGACGTGCGACGCGTGAATTTCGGCTATGATGATAAGGTGATCGTCCGGGATTTTTCGACGCGCATCCTGCGTGGCGAGCGCATCGGCATCATCGGGCCCAACGGCTCCGGCAAAAGCACGCTACTGAAATTGATTCTGGGGGAGCTTAAACCTAGTAGCGGCGAAGTCGTTTTGGGCACTAGACTGCAGCTGGCGTACTTCGACCAGCACCGGCGCTTGCTCGATAGCGAAAAGACCGTGCGGGAGAACATCAGCGACTCGGACTACGTGACGGTGAGAGGACGTTCGCGCCACGTGATCGGCTACCTGAAAGACTTTCTATTTCCGCCACAGCGCATCGACTCGCCGGTCAAAGCGTTGTCCGGCGGCGAGCGCAACCGATTGTTGCTGGCCAAGATCTTCACTCAGTCCGCCAATATGATGGTGCTCGATGAGCCGACCAACGATTTGGATGTCGACACTCTGGAATTGCTGGAAGATCTTTTGGCCGATTACGAAGGCACACTGCTGCTCGTGAGCCACGACCGTACTTTTCTTGATAACGTCGTCACGAGCACTCTCGTATTCGAAGGGGAGGGCACATTCAGAGAATACGCGGGCGGCTATGACGACTGGGAGCGCTATCAACGCTCAATCCCCGAAGTTCCGAAGCGACCGCAAACCGGGGCAAACAGACCATCGATTACGGGTTCTACGACAGCAAGGCGTGCCGAGCCGTTGCGCAAACTGACCTACAAGGAACAACGTGATCCGGAAGCGCTGCCACGGAAGATCGAAGCACTGGAAGCCGAGCAAGCCGAACTACACGCCCGCGTGGGCGACGGCGCCTTTTACCGACAATCGAGGGACGATATAACTGTGACAATGGAGCGACTGGAAATCGTAAAGCGAGACCTCGAAGAATCCTACGAGCGCTGGCAAGCGTTGGAACTGAAATCGTCATTGGGGAGCAAATAAACTTCCCCGCAGCAAGTTGACGGGTAGTTCAATCGAATCGGATTCCTTCAATGAGCCAAGCGTCATCGGATCGATGGCCATTCAGCTAATAGTCGTCCGTAGTTCTTTACCGAGTATTTCAATCCGAGCTTCGATAGGAGATTCCAGATCATCGCGGTGTTGCTGGTAACGACCGGCACGCCGAGGCGATCTTCCAATCGCTGAATGATCGGCAGCGGGTCCATGGTTGCGCCCTGAAAGTAGATTGCTTGCGCCGGAGTTTTGCGGAATGTTTCTTGGACGAGATCAAAAAGTTGATCCTGACTCAGGTTCAAAGACGTGCCGGGTATACGGTTATCGAACGAGGGGCCGAGATGAAGCGTGAAGCCGAGTCTATCGATGTGAGTTTTGATGCTTTCATTCGACGCTCGATCGAAAGGAGTCATGAGCAGTACGGACTTCGCTGCGAACGCCGTCAGAGCGGCGACAGCCGATGAAATTGCGCTGACGACGGGTAACCCGATGGTGTTGGCGACCTTCGCTTCTATGCCGGGATTGAATAGTGTGACGAAACCGCCCGTAAGCATCAGGCCCGCGACTTTATGTTTCTCGACCAGCTCGCGCGCGCGAGTGACGATCACGTCTTCCTTGCCGGCAAGATCCTGATAGGATTCGCCGAGTAAACCGAGACCTTCATGCGCGATTGACACGCCAGGAGGCAATATTCCATCCAGCGACTTGAAGTGCGGGCGATTGGGGGTTGCGGGCGAGAGAATGCCAATTTGCACCGAACTGGTTGTTGCCATTAGTTAACTCCTTTTTTATGACTCGCCTATAGCACGAACCAGAAATTCCCACTAGCGCTTGACCGAATCGAGTTTGAACAAACTCTTTGAATCCCGCATAGTCGCTTTCTATATTTGATTGAGAGGTGTTCGTGCAATTTCGTATCGCAGCGGTAGATTTGGTCAGCAACACGTGTTTCCCCGCTCTCGCCGCGGATGCGTTGGGATATTTCAAAGCCGAAGGCTTAGATGCAAGCATCGAGTTGGCTGCCATGCTCGGCGCCACCAAAGCGCTGCGCGACGGCAGCGCCGACGCGATGATCGCCGGCTCGGTGCATGATGTCTTGACGGAATTTCCCGACTGGCGGGGCGTGAAGATCGTCGTGGCGCTGTCGCAAGGCACACCGTGGCTCGTGACCGTGAGAGCCGATTTGGCGGCGAAGCGCGGTGATCTCAATGCGCTTCGCGGGTTGCGCCTGAGTGCCGCGGAAGGTCCGGACTTGGCGCTGAAGAGAATGCTCAGCGGTGCGGGCATCGATCCGGCTCGCGACTTGCAAATAGTCGAACTGCCCGGCGCTAAGTCGCGCGATGTTTCTTTCGGCGTTTTCGCAGCGCGGGCATTGGAGGCGGGGCAGGTTGACGGATTCTGGGCCAATGCCATGGGCGCGGAGACTGCGGTTAGTCGCGGAACAGGGAAGATTTTGATCGATGTGCGTCGCGGCGACGATCCTGACGAAGTGCGCTATTTCACTTTTGCGGGAATGGCGATCACCGATAAATTTATCGAGCGTGAGCCGCACGCCGTCGCTGCGGCCGTGCGGGCGATCGTCAAGGCGCAGAAAGCGCTGCGCGCGGATCCGTCGTTGGCGCGCGAAGTCGGCAAGCGAAAATTTCCACAAGACGCGGCGGAGCTGATTTCGAACGTCGTCGCCCGCGACGTCGAGTTCTACGATCCCGCGATCACCGAGGACATGGTTGCAAAAATGAATCGCTTTGCCCAATCTGTGGGACACTTATCGGGTTCGGTCGCCTACGACCAAGTCGTCGCCGCGCGCTACCGCGACTCGTGGGAAGTGTAAGAACAAGGATCAAGCGCTGAGATGGTCGGGTGGTTGCAAGGGCTTTTTGACCGACGCGTAGAGCACGCTTGCCAGCAGCAGTAAAGCCGCCGAGGACCAAATCACGATTTCATAGCTTTGAGTTCGGTCGTAAATTACGCCGGCGACGACCGGGCCGATAACGCTGCCCCAGGTCGAGACGAATCCCATAGAGCCGCGGATCTTGGCAAAATTTTTCCGGCCAAAATACTCTCCGACAGTCGACCAGTTGACCGGGAAAGTCGACTCCACCACGCTGAAAAGCGCGATAAAAATCAAAATCCCCCATTCCGTATGCACGCGCGCGAGCACGAACATCGAGATCATCGCCAGGAGCATACAACTCGCCATGAGCTTCGGTTTATGAAGGCGATCGCCGATCCAGCCGAAGAGCAGATGGGCAGGCACAGACATGAACGCCTGCGCGGCCAGGAAAAACGCCGCGCGCTGCTCGCTGACACCCTTCCAGACCATCAACGCGACATAGTGCACATTGATCGCGCTAAGAATAATGACGCGGATCGCGGTCGCGCTGGTGATGAACCAAAACGACGACGTGCGCAGCGCTTCTGCGAGCGTAAAATTCACCTCGTCGTTCGGCTGAGCTCCTCCGGAACGAGCCGTAACGGCGCCGGCGATCGGTTCGCCATCGGGAAGCAAACCGATGCTTTCCGGCGAACGGCGAACCAGAAGGGCCAGCGGCATGCCGATGACGATAAATGCGATGCCGCAACCAAAAGCCGCTTGGCGCCAACCATAGGCATGAACCACCGCCGACAATATCGGCGTAAAAATAAATCCGCCGATACCGATTGAGCCACTGACCAAAGCCATCGCCATCGTTCGCTTGCGAATGAACCAGGTATTGGCGATTAACATCGGCGCATCCATGAAGCCGGCATGAAAGGAAAGCGACACAACCCCCATGTAGACAATGAGCAGCATGGCGTAACTGCTGACGCCCGAGAGCAGCATGTGGCCTACGCCTGTCATCATAAGAGCCATGATCATTAGAGGCCGCGGACCGTAACGATCCATAAAATAACCGGCGATGGGACCTTCGAATGCGCCCTGAGCGCGAGCCAGAGAGAACACAAGTGAAGTCGATGCCCGGCTAAGATTCAGATCCTGACTCAAGGGTAGAAAAGACACCGAAAAGCCGTAGAAATAGAGGCCGCCACCCAGAATACGCAACGTCGAGCCCACGGCGATCATACGCCAGCCGTAGTAGAGATCGGACAAACGTCCGCGTAGATAATGAATCACGTCAATCCTTCTAGCAGTTGAATCTATCGCAACCGGAAAATCCCGAGGCGGGACAACGGGCTTGAGAATCTTTAAATTATCCGACTATCCGGGTCATTGCAACGAGAGCAACTACCGGAGCGGTCGATTGGCAAAACTCTGAAAGGCCAGACCTAGGTGAGAATTCAACGTTTCAGTAACAGGGCAGGCTTCGTTGAAATCGGCGTAATGCTATTAGTGCGAAACTCCTTGAACACGCTTTCCAAAGTCTCAAAGTCCGCTAAGTTCCTTAATGACGCGAAGGTCGGAAATATCAACGGTAGCTCGCCGCGTTCGTGAAGCTGCATGGCGCGCTCAGGAGCCAGCCACAAACTGTGGCTGACTTCATATGAACTTTCCAGCGGCGTCTGTTTCTCCGGCAGCGCCGCGACAAAAAAGCGCGTGTCAAAGCGCAGCGAAACGTGCGAAGGCGTTTGCCAACGGGAAAAGTAAACCAAGCTTGCCAGGTCGCAGCGCAGATCGTTGCTTTCGAGCAGCGAAAGGAAGCTCGGCGACCTATCGAGCAGCCCGTGATGTTTTTCCAAAAGCCGGCGCGCGTGGGGCTGGCTCTTGGGAAACGGCTCGCCCGATTCATGCACCGCAAGCAGTATCCCGACCTCTTCAAAGAGCTCGCGGACCGCGGCGATCCAAAATGCCAGCGCGTGTCGTGGAACGAGATGCGCCCCCATGATTTTGCGCGCTTGAGCGGCGGAAAGACCGACACTTCGTTCGATCATGCACGGCGAAAAATCTTCTTTGCTGACGCCGCCGCCGGGGTAACAATACATGCCGCCAAGAAACGGCATCGCATGGGGACGCTGGGTAAGAAATACTTCGAACCCCTTCGGCTCAGCCCGTCGCAGCAGGATTACGCTGGCCGCTTGTCTTACTTTCGTTTGATTGGTCACCTGACGGCAAGAGCCATGGCGTCGCCGAAACTGTTGCGACAGGGTGGGCCGGCGCAAAAGAAAGTCTCAAAACAAGACTGCGATTGGGAATAAAACAGAATGCTCGACGAGACCGTTCCGGAGCCGTCGCGATGAACACAGATGGCGTCGCCCGGATTGTCCGAGCCTGGGGCAAGCGAATGATCGGACAACACCACTTGCAGCGCGGCGACTGAGGCTTTCAAATCACCGCGCGCGACACAGGTGTGGATTTCGGACTGGCCGAAAAGCGCATGCGCGCGCTCGGCCTTGGCCGAGTGCAAATCAAAAGCGCCGGCGCTACTGAAGACGTGAAGCCCCCGAGGGAGTTTCTGGGTAATGATTCTTTCCTCGTCATTGTAGCCAACGAAAGCGTCGATTTTGTCCGCGAAAAGCAGGGTAAACGGATTGTAACGGAATCGATCATTTTGAACCCATTCATTAGCTGCCACGGCCGACGGCCGCGCGAGCAAGTCCATACAGAGCAATCCGCGGGAGCGGGCGTCCGCCACAACGGAATTCTGCCCATCGAAATGGCGGTTGAGAATACCCGTCAACAACCCGCTTTCATTGACACCGAGCCACGTGCCCCCGGCGCGGAGATCTTTTCCGGCGATAATATTGGGCGTCGTCGCCAAAAAGGTCGGCGGCAACGACGGCCGGTCATAATGTTCGTCCCGGTTGGCGGCGACCACCAGTGGATAATCCTCAAACATGCGAAAATATAATGCCAGTGTGCACACGCGTGCAAGTTTTGCAGAATGCTGGCGTATCTGCAAACGTGCCGCTTGATTGTCGTCAATGATGCTTTGTGTTAGCTTAAAAAAGTTGGGAAGGGACGCCATGTTTCAATCCGTAAACGATGTCATCACGGGCTTCGGCACGCAAAAATACATCTGCAACAAGAACATCGCGACCGTCGTTTATCTCGGCACGACATTGCAAAAACCGATACTGGTCGAAGGGCCGGCGGGAGTGGGCAAGACGGAACTGGGCAAAGTGCTAGCCGATGCGCTCGGCATGGAGCTCATACGCTTACAGTGCTACGAGGGGCTCGACGAAGCCAAGGCTCTTTACGAGTGGGAATACGCCAAACAGCTTCTCTACACGCAGATTCTCAAGGAAAAGATCGGCGAGATTTTGCAAGGTTCGCAGACGCTGCAGGAAGCCGTCGATTGCGTCGCCAATCAAGACGGCGTGTTTTTCTCCGATCGATTTTTGTTGCCGCGGCCCTTGCTGCGTGCGTTGCTGTCGGAAAAACGCTGTGTGTTACTGATTGATGAGGTCGATAAATCGGACGCGGAGTTTGAGG
>VBKX01000606.1 GCA_005879435.1 Deltaproteobacteria bacterium | reverse complement strand
TGGCATACGCAAATAAGGATGTCAACGTATTGTTAGTGGGGTCGCGGCGTTTAGTTAGTTATTAGGGATTTTAAATCGCCGGAGTTTCCTTTCGTGAAGCAAAAAAATTGTATTTGCGCTGAGATTCGCCGTTTTGTAGAAAACGGATTGACACTGTGGTAGCGTCGAAATATCCATTGACGTGTGCCATTGATGACTGGCTTATCGGGAGAGGTGACCGAGCGGTTGAAGGTGCACGACTGGAAATCGTGTGTACCCCTAATACGGGTACCGGGGGTTCGAATCCCCCCCTCTCCGCCATGAGGAACACTTGGTACTGAGCGCTGCCGGCCGACGAATCGGTGATCCAGCGAGTGGACGTTCAGTCGTCATTGCGCAGTGTGTACAGAGCTGGATGTCGATGGCTGATAGTTAGGTCCTGTGCAAGGCGGCACCGCAAACTCCGTCAGGTCCGGAAGGAAGCAGCGGTAGCGGATCAGCCCCTGTGCCACAGGGAAACCTGGCTGTCAGCCATGGGCATCCCGCGGGTGGCATCGGTATAAACCGTGAAGAGTAGTTGTCCTCAGTCGCGCAGCCGTTCGGCTTCAAGTTTATGTCTTATCTGGTGATTGCACGAAAATGGCGTCCGCAAACTTTTGCGGATATTGCCGGGCAGGAGCCTATCACCCGCACGCTGCAGAACGCCATCCGCGCCAACCGAATCGCTCATGCCTTTCTGTTTACCGGGGTTCGCGGCGTCGGCAAGACTACCGCGGCGCGGATCCTCGCCAAAGCATTAAACTGCGAAGAAGGGCCGACGGCCACTCCGTGCGACCGGTGCACGCACTGCCAGGAGATCACCCAGGGCAACTCGATCGACGTTCTTGAAATCGATGGGGCGTCGAATCGCGGTATCGATGAAATTCGCCAGATCATTGAAAATGTCCGCTATCAGCCGGCAAAGTGTCGGTTTAAGATTTATATCATAGACGAGGTTCATCAAGTCACGAAAGACGCGTTTAACGCGTTGTTGAAGACTCTCGAGGAGCCGCCACCCTCCGTCAAATTTATCCTGGCGACCACCGAACCTCACCGCCTGCCGCCGACAATTCTTTCGCGCTGCCAGCGTTACGATTTTCGCCGCATCAATCTGCGTGAAATTGTCGAGCGGCTCGGCTTGATAGCAAAAAGCGAAGGACTTGAGATCGCCGAAGGAGCACTGGTTCTATTGGCGCGGGAAGCGGACGGCAGCATGCGCGATGCACAATCGCTGCTGGAGCAGGTTCTCGCTTTTGCTGAACCTTCGGAGGGCGGAGGCACGCGCCAGCGAGTCGATGAAATTTTGCTGCAGGAAATACTTGGTCTTGCGGAACGGCGAGTCCTTTATGAGATTTCGGCGGCGGTGCTCCAAGCCGATGCGAGGAGGTGCATCGAACTCGTCGCTCAAGTGGTTAACGTCGGCTGCGACATCGGTCGACTTGCGCGCGATCTCGTGGAACATTTTAGAAATCTTCTCATCGCGCGGCTGGCCGGCGCCGGAGACCTTCTCGATCTACCGGACCAAGAGGTCTCCGATCTGATCGAGCAAGCTCGTGCTCTAGCGGTTGACACACTACTGGATTATTTTGATTTCATAGCGGCCGGCGAAGAAGAGATGGCGCGTTCGGCGACACCGCGTTTCGCGTTAGAGAGCGTCTTGGTGCGGATGGCGGGCCTACCGAAAACGCTGCCGGTTACGGAGTGGGTGGAACGATTGGAGCGTTTGGAAGTTAAGGTCGCCGGAGAAACGAAACTTGGCTCTGCGCCCGTTCGAGCGCCCGAGCAGCGCCTGCCGTCGCCCATCCCCGCCGCTCCGCCGCAGCCAAAGACCCAGGACGTTGACGACGGTGATACGTTTAATACTTGGCAAGGGTTCGTCGCCTTTGTCGGAAAAGAGAAGAGGCCATTATCGCCTTATCTCGAATCTGCGACCGCTCTGGAGTTGCCACCCGGTCCATTAAGATTTGGCATAGCAGAGCGATACCATCTTGCGTTCTGGCAGGACGGCGACAATCTCACGACGCTCAAAGATCTGGCGAAGAGATATTTTCAACAGGATGTTGATTTGCACATCGTCAATTCAATAAGGCAGGGCGACGCGAAACCCACCGAGGCGATTGCTGTTGCTCCCGTCAGTCCAGGCGAAGATCGAAGTCCGATGGTCAAAGAGGCATTACGTATTTTTGGCGGTTCGGTGCGCAACGTGCGGCGGGAAAACGGCTAAAGTTATTAGTTTCGAAAAAAGGCGTAGGAACGCGAGGAAAACGCAATGGCGAATATAGGCGCAATGGGCAATCTCTTAAAGCAGGCTCAGGACATGCAGGCGCGCATGGCCAAAATACAAGAAGAGCTGGCAAATAAAACCGTCGAAGGCTCCGCCGGCGGCGGGATGGTTCGAGTTACGGTAAACGGCCAGTTCAATGTCACAGCGGTCAAGATTGAAACTTCCGTGGTGAACGCCGACGAAAAGGAGATGTTGGAAGACTTGATCCTCGCGGCGACCAACGATGGCGTGCGCAAGGCACGTGAGCTAGTGTCATCGGAAATGAGCAAAATCACCGGAGGATTGAAAATCCCAGGACTGATGCCATGAGTTTGTATCCCGCGCCGCTTGCTCGTCTGGTTCAGGAATTGTCTAAGCTTCCCGGCATTGGAGAAAAAACCGCGGCCCGCTTGGCCTTTTACATGTTGAAGGCCAAGCGGGATGAAATTTTGCGTCTTGCCGAGAGCATCGGCAAGCTGCGCCAAGAAATGGGCTTATGTCAACGTTGCTTCGGTTTTAGCGAAGTGACCGCGCAAAATGAAGATGGCGCACTGTGTGAAGTCTGCCGCAACCCGGAGCATGAACGGGACAAAATTTGCGTCGTTGAAGAACCGGCGGATATGATCGCCGTGGAGAAGTCACAAGAGTTTCGCGGCAGCTATCATGTCTTGCACGGAACGATCTCACCCCTGGACGGCGTGGGGCCGGACGCGTTGCGCATAAAAGAACTGCTCGAACGATTGCGCGACGGCGCAGTGCGAGAGGTCATTGTGGCGACTAATCCGACCATGGATGGCGAAGCCACGGCGCTTTACCTTTCGAAGGTGATAAAGCCGATGGGGGTATCGGTCACGCGGATCGCGCGGGGCCTGCCGATGGGCGGAGATCTCGAGTATACGGATGCCGTCACATTAGGAAAAGCCTTGGAAGGCCGGCGCGAAATCTAACGCGTAACGCGCGAGGTCGTTGATAACTTTTTAGCGCTCGATCAATATTTTTCTGCTGATATCGATCATCAGCCAACAAAGCATCGCAATCAGCGCCGACGCGGGAATCGTCAGCACCCATGCCCAGACGATCCGTCCGGCGACGTTCCAGCGCACCGATCTCAACCGGCGCAGTGAACCGACGCCGACGATCGCGCCGGTGATCGTATGAGTGGTCGAGACGGGGATGCCGAAATGGGCCGCGCTGAAAAGCGTAATCGCCCCCGCAGCTTCGGCGGCGAAACCGCCGATCGGTTGCAGGCGGGTGATTCTCGATCCCATGGTGTGAACGATACGCCAGCCGCCCGACAGAGTGCCGAGACTAATGGCAGCGTGGGCGAGTAACACGATCCAATAAGGGATGGCGAGTTTGCCCGCAGCGTCGCTGACCAGGTAGCGATATTCGGGCACGGTGAAGAGCGCCCCAGCGATGATCCCCATGGTCTTTTGCGCGTCGTTGGTGCCGTGACCGAGACTATAGGCGGCCGCGGAGATCAGCTGGCCGCGGCGAAAAATGTGATCCACACTGGACGGGATCGAACGCTTAAAGATATTAAGAATAAGGACAAGATTCAGCATTCCCAGTCCCATGCCCAATAACGGGGCCAAAACGATGAAAATCAGCGTGTTGATCCATCCGGCGGGGATAATGACACCCAGTCCGGCTTTGGCGATTCCCGCGCCAGCATAGGCGCCGATCAAAGCGTGCGAGGAACTGGTCGGCAAACCGACGTACCAGGTAATCAAATCCCAAGTGATGGCGCCGAGCAGCCCGGCGAGAATCACATAGGCATCCACTTGTTGAACGTCGAGCAGGCCGCTGCCGATGGTTTTGGCGACGGCGGTGCCAAAGGTAAAGGCCGCGACAAAGTTCCAAACTGCCGCCCAGGCGACCCCTTGGAGCGGTGTTAACACGCGCGTGGAAACGACGGTCGCGATCGAGTTTGCGGCATCGTGGAAGCCGTTGACGTAATCGAACACCAACGCGATTGCGATAATCAGAACGGTCAAGACGAAAATCGGATCAGCCATTTTTGATCACGACTCGTTGCAATACGTCGGCCACGTCTTCCATCGTGTCGGTGGTTTCCTCGAGCATCTCGTAAATTTCTTTCCAGCGAATTAAATTATAGAGGTCGTCCTTGTGGTTGACGATTTCCACGAGCGCTTCGCGCAGGATCAGGTCGCCGTTGTTCTCGATCGTATTGATTTCTTTGATGTGTTCCGTCACGAGGCGAAAATTCTTTTTTTCTCGAAGATTGGGCATCGCCGTATGAAGTTCGGCGGCGCCGCTGCGGATGAGATGACCCAGTTGACGCGCCTTGTCGGTCGGAGCCTCGATGCGAAAAATCAGCATGCGCACGGCCGTCGCTTCGATTTTGTCCACCGAATCGTCGAGGGCGGAGATCAGTCGTTCGACATCTTCGCCGTCTAACGGGATAATGAGCGTGTGCATCAGCAGATGCATGACCTCGTGCACGATAAAATCGCCGCGGTGCTCCAGTTCGGTGATCCGGGCGACTTTACTTTCTACTTGCTCGTAGTGGTCCAAAAGATCTTCCAATGCCTCGGCCGCTTCGAGCAAGTTGCCGGTGGCTTTTTCGAACCATTCGTAGAATTTCGTCTCAGCCGGCAGGAACTGAAATTTGGCCATGTTCGCTCCAAAATTAACTATGAGATGGAAGTTTGAATAAAGGGAATCGGGACGCGATGGAATCTAGCATGCGTCCCGCGTGGCTTCAACCGGGACGTGGATGGCGGATGAACGAGGTATTTGGAATTCAGTTCCGGAGCTGAATTTCCGGCAGGAGTTATTTCATGCAAGAAAACTAAACCGGTCTTATTTCGCCGTATCCGCGGGCAAACGGACGCGCACGGTCGTGCCTTTTTTTAGCGTGCTTTCGATGGATAACTCGCCCTTGTGGGCCTGGACGATATGTTTGACGATCGCCAATCCCAGACCGGTGCCACCCAAATCGCGCGAGCGCGCTTTGTCGACGCGATAGAAACGCTCCGTGATGCGTGGCAAGTCCTTTTCCGGAATGCCCGGGCCGGTATCGCGCACGGCAATTTCAATGTGAGGAGCACCGCCATTGTGAACCGCAGTTTGCGTGACGGTGAGCGAAACAACTCCCTCGAGCGGCGTGTATTTAATCGCGTTGTCAACCAGATTAATGAACAACTGCTGCAAGCGATCCAGATCGCCCGCTAGCTTCGGTAGGCCCGGCGCAACCTCTTGCGTCAATTTTATTTTCTTCCTGGCGGCTTGATCCCAAAAGACCTCCAACACCCGCTGAATCAAATTTCCGGCGTCCAGCAGTTGCTGCGACAGGTGTACTTTACCGGATTCTAAATCCGACAAAGTCAGCAAGTCCTCGGTGAGGCGGCTGAGTCGATCCGAGTGGCGATCGATGATTTCAAGAAACTGCCGGCTGTCTTGAGGATCCGGGGGCGGCGTGTGCAGCAAGGTTTCGACGTAGCCGCGAATGGCGGTGAGCGGCGTACGCAGTTCGTGCGAGACGTTGGCGACGAAGTCCGAGCGCATGGACTCGAAGCGTTTGATGTCGGTAACATCATGGAAAACCAGGATCGAACCAAGAAAACTACCGCCTTTGTTGCGCAGCCGTACGGCATTGACGCGAAACCAGCGCTCCTCGTCGAGTTCGACTTCTTTGGAATAGGGCTGTTCAGATAAATTAGAGGTCAGGATTTCTTCGAGGATCTTGTGAACTTCCGGGTGCCGTGACATTTCCAGAATCGATAGCCAATGAATGTCCTTGCCATCCGGGACGTGAAACATGGCCTTGGCCCGCTCGTTCATTACCAGTACTTGACCTCTCGGATCCAGCACCAACACACCCTCGATCATGCAGCGCAGGATGGAATCGGACTTGTCCTTTTCCGCGATCACTTGGGCAAGATTTTCGCGGATCTTTTGGCTCATATCGTTGAGGTGTTGTTCAAGCCGGGCAATCTCGTCCGTGCCGCGATTCGGAAAAAAGTCGTGCGGAAAAGAGCCGCCGGCTACTTCTCCAGAAAACTGCACTAAGCGTTGAAAACGGCGGCTTAGATGATGGGAAAAAGCCCACGCCAGGAGCAACCCGAAGGCGGAGGCCAGCGCCAATCCAGACAGAAGCGACTTGCGAAACGACCTGATAATGTTTTCGATGTCCGTGAGGGGCATGGCGACGCGGACGATTCTTTCTTGCCCGGCGCCGGTTTGGTGGAACGCACGGTAGAGCATGTTGTATCGAACGGTCGTGCTGAAACGGATCGCGGTTCCGGTTCCGTTGCGCATGGCCTCGATGACTTCCGGACGGTTGGCGTGATTTTCCATCTGTTCGGAGACCTCGGCGGAATCGCCCAACACGCGGCCGTCGGCGGCGATGACCGTAATCCACGAACCGAGCTCTCCTGATAGCTG
>VBKX01000605.1:1823-3111 GCA_005879435.1 Deltaproteobacteria bacterium | reverse complement strand
AGATCCAAGCCTGCCTGGTTCGCGTAGTTGAGCAACGGGTCCGGTGCGGTATCGTGCGACAACACAACAAACGGCGAATAATATAACTCGCGAGCTTGCTCGGCGGAGGGTAGATTCGGTGGCACCAGACTCTTGCCGGTCCAATGCCGGTAGTTCACGAGCAATCGAGTAACATGCGCTTTAAGGTATTGGTTTAGTTCTCCCGGTTCGTTCCAGCTTGTCGCCACAGTTTCTCCACGTCAAAACATAGGCCAATCTTCCGCGCGGACCAGACAGCCCCTATTATTATCGTGTTGATCTTAAATTCTTTGCCGGTGGGATTCCAGACTAGATACCGCGCATCGCGAATAGAACTGGCGCTCCGTTCGGTCTCGCGGAGCGCGTCGACTATGGATTCAAACTGAGCAGTTTACGCTGCTATTCATCAGCCGGCGCCGACCACACACCATGTTCCTTGTAAAACTGAATCGCCGCCGGATGGTATGGAATTGTCGCATCGGTATCGACGGCGCGCTGCCGCGTCCAATCCTTGAAGTTCGGGTGCAGCGGCAAAAGCTTGTCCACGTTGTCCCAGATGTTTTTGAGAACCGTGTTGATCACGCGGTCGACGGCTCCCTTGTGGCTCGTTAAATAGATGTCGTACGCGTTCACGCAAGTGTCTTCGACAATGGCGGTGGCCTGCCCACGCTTGAGCCAAACCGGGTAGTAGCCGGGCACGGCGGCACGCAAACGCTTTTCGCCTTGCGCCGAGCAATCGAGTGAAAGATGGCGCACGCCGATGGCCGCGTCCGCTTCCTTCACTTTGGCGGAGTCGATGGCATGCAACCCCACGTCGGCTCGCCCTTGCACCAGCGCGTCGACTCCTTCGTTCGCACCCGGTACTGGAACGATCTTCACGTCTTCCCATTTCATTCCCGCACCGGACAAGAAACCGAAAAGGTTGTACCAATTCGCCAGCTGTGCCGGATATTCTCCGGTCAGTCTTTTGCCACGGATGTCGTGAATCGTCTTTATCGGCGAATCCTTGCGCACGAGCAGCGCCGTCATTAGGACCGACCCGCGCATAACCAGGCGCACGTTCGGAGTGTGTTGAAACGGGTTGCGACCGCCGACTTTAAGTCGCTCCGGTCCCTGATAGGACAGCGCCATATCCACGGCATTATTAATGCCGAAATCGATCTCACCCGTATTCAGTAGAGGCAGGAATGTGCTCGTTCCTGAATAAGGCTGCACGACGAGCTGAAATGGCGCGTCATCGCCGGCATACTTTGCAAGGTCGCTTGCCAGT
>VBKX01000605.1:0-1749 GCA_005879435.1 Deltaproteobacteria bacterium | reverse complement strand
CCTATTCGTAAATACTGCCATCGCTCGAATCGCATGGATTTCATTCTTCCCGTGGATGTTTTTAGGCCGCGCTGAAATTGCCAGCCACGTTTTCCCAACGTGCTTTGCTTAGCCGGTATTTATCATCCCTCCCAACCGTAAAGCCGTTTAGCGTTGTCACCGAGAAACTTTTGTTTCGACTCTGCCGTAACATCCTTGCGCTCGCGGATCGTCGAGACGACGCAGGGGAACATACCGTCCCAGTGCGGATAATCGGACGCGAAGATGATCTTGTCATCGCCGATGCGCTCCATGACGTACGGGACAGTACTTTCGTCGGGCTCGGCGGCGAAGAACCAATTACCATGGGTGATGTAGTCACTGGGCTTCGCCTTGAGTATAGGTGCTTCGGATTGTCGCTTCTCCCATTCCTCATCCATCCGATCCATCCAGTAAGGCACCCAGCCGCAGCCACACTCGAGAAAAGCGATGCGCAACTTCGGAAACCTTTCCGGGACGCCGCCGTAAATGAGCGCCGCGCAGTCGATCAACGTCTCGAACGGGCGGGCGATGGTATGAGCAAACAAAAAAGTATCGAAGCGGATTTCACCGGCCGGACCTTGGCGGGAATTGTGAACCAAAAGCGGCCTGTTGAGCCTTTGGAGCTCTTCGTAGATGGGCCAAAAGGTCGGCGTACCGAGATGATCTTTGAGTCCGAATGACGCGATTGCGATACCCGCCAGGTCGAGTTTCGTGACGGCGCGATTGATCTCTGCGACCGCAGCCGGCACGTCCTGGAACGGCGCCAGGCCGATGCCCTTCAAGCGCGGGCTTTCTTTGCAAAGATTAGCGATCCAATCATTGTAACCGCGACAAAAGGCGGCGGCATAGTCCTTCTCCGGACTTTGCGTGATACCGAATGCGCTGGTGGGAAAGAGCACAGAGATGTCGATTCCCTCGCGATCCATATCGCGCAACCGCGTCGGTACATCGTGAATGTCCATGCTGAGTTTTCCGTACATGCTGCTATCCCATTTGTCCTTGGCGACGAACGGCCCTCGTCGTCGGCAGTACGGTTCCTCCATAAATTTGCGAATCTCCGCGTCGCGGTCCTGAACGTGCCCATCGGCATCGATAACTTTGGCATTTTGCATAAATATTTCCTCCGCCCCTTCTCTATTCGCTCGTGTGCGGCACAACGCATGCGCCGGATGGCTCGGCTTAAGCTGGTCCCCGATTACCATAGCGCGATGAGCGTGGTCAATTGGTTGACTTCTTCGGTCTTCTGCTTCTGGCGAGAACGGCGTGTCGCAACACGTTCCGGCAAATTTTCAGTAGGTGCGTGATGATGAAAAAACAATGGCTCCTCGCGTTCTGTGTCATGGGCTGGTTCAGTCATTGCCTTTCCGTTGGCGCGGCCGACATTTCATACCCGCGAAAAATTCGCGCCGCCATCACTTCAATCTCCGGTTCCATGGTGCCGCCTTGGGCGGCACACGAGGCCGGCATCTTCAAGAAATACGGCTTGCAAGTCGAAGTCATCGCTACACCGAGCGGGGTGCAGGGCACCAATGCGCTCATCGCCGGCGAAGTCTCTTTTGTTCAAATTGCCGGGGGCACCACAACCGGAGCCGCAGTCGGCGGCGCCGACTTAAAAATTGTCGCCACGATGGTGGGAACTCTGGTGTTAAATTTGGTCGTACGGCCGGAGATCGAAAAGGCTGAACAACTGCGCGGCAAGAGCATCGGCATCAGCCGCTTCGGCACTTC
>VBKX01000604.1 GCA_005879435.1 Deltaproteobacteria bacterium | reverse complement strand
TGCCCGTCTTTGTCTTTGAACTTCGCCGGAAAATTTGCCGCGCTGGCAGGAGAAAATTTAGCGTAAACATTTTCTTGCTTGCCAAGACCCAACGGCCCGCGTGCACCGATAACGAGATCGAAACCGGGCTTGCCGGAACGCCACTCGGTGAGCACGCGATCGATCACCTTGGTTGCGTCGGCGCGCCAGTATTCGGTCTTAATGCCATACTTCGCTTCAAAGCCTTTTTCGATCTGACTCATGATCTGCGGCACGACCGTGCCGTATATCACCGCTTTACCTTCCTTCTTCGCCATTTCGACGTTGACGTTCTGCGCGTGTCCGTGCGACGGCACGATGAGCGAAGCTGCAACTATTCCAATAAGCAGGCCCAACCGAATAATCGATCGCCGCCTAAAACATCCCATGAGCAACCTCCTCCTTTTGCCCCGTACAAATTCGCAAGGCGCTTAACCGACAATTTCTCGAGCCATGCGCACGACTCGCTTGCGCGCCTCCTGCGTTCCCATCGGCAGCACGATCGGCAGATCGAGCCCGCCTTTTGTGAATGCCTCGAGCTGCTTGCGGCAATCCGCCGGCGTACCCGCGACCGAGTGAGCGAATACCACATCGTCGCTGATGAATTTCTTGGCCGCCTTCCAATCGCGCTTGCTCACAGCTGCCGCCAATGCCTCCTGGTCCACGGAGCCGCCGCCGAGACGGATGTTTTCGGCGTGATGGGCATTGCGGAAAATATAGGCGAGAAACATTTTGTTGGCCTCGATCGCTTCACGCGGATCGTCGGCGGCTGAAGCCGTTACGAAGCCGGCGACGTCGACGCCGTTTAAAGTTTTGCCCCCTTTCTGCGCCCCCTTCTCGATGTCACCGAGGCATTTCTGAATATATCCGGGCGCGCAGCCGGCCGAAAGCAATACGCCTTCGCCAATCTCGCCTCCGAGCTGCAGCATGCGCGAGCGCACCGCGGTTAAATACATCTTGATCGGCGTCGATGGAACGAAACCCATCTTCGCGCCGTTCAGCTGAAATATCTTCCCCTGGAAATTCACTGTTTCGCCCTTGAGAAGACGGCGCAGGATGTCGACGAACTCGCGCATCGCCTGGAGCGGATGCGGCGATTCGATACCGGCCTCTTTCAAAGCCGCCGCGTTGCCCGTACCCGGGCTGGCGATCACTCGCCCCGGTGCGAACTCATCCATCGTCGCGATCGACATCGCCGAAATGATCGGAGTGCGGGAGTATGGGCTCATGGGCGCGGCCGCCACTTTGATCTTTTTCGTCAACGCGAGCAATGCCATCGACGTCGTCAGCGAGTCGCGAAAGCAAAGATGATCCGACATCCAGATCGACTCCATGCCGATCTCATCCGCCAGCTGAGCGAGCTCGATCATCTCTTGAATCGAATAGAATCCGTCAAAGCAAAGTCCAACGCGCATGGGTTATCCTCACTCATAAGATAAGCAACGATTCGGATCACCCTTCGACGCGCTCAGGGTGAACGGATTTGTAACGGGTTATTTAGACCCGGTCCGTTCATGCTGAGCTTGTCGAAGCATCGAATCCATTTTTCAAAATGATTGGCAACTGCTCCGGTTTGACACCCGCTAACCCCATTTTTTCGAGCGTCAACCCTTCGCTCCGAAAATCGACACCGAGCGCCGTGGATGCAAGCGTGATCAGCGCATCCATTGTTGGTGTTTTCACGTCCAACAATTTGCCGATCTCGGCCATCGGTACCAATCCGTAACCGACATCTTCTCTAATATAGCGGTGATCGAGCGACGGCGGCGATTTGATCGTGGAGTTGGCCCCGCTCTCGTGAATCGCCTGGTAGGCCGAGCCTGAGTCCCGCGCTTCGATCGTGGTCAAGCCGGCCTGATGAAAGATATCGATGAAGCGCAAAGGCTTGAGACCAAGAACACGGACAATCGCCAAACGTTCCTTATCGACTTCGTCGATCCATGCACCGATCGCCGGCGTAATACCCTCGCGGTAGTAAAGGAATTTACCGCCGGACTTTTCGATCCAGCCGGCGTTGCCGAGCATCCCCGCGGGATGCATGATCGCATTGATGTTGGAAAAACCGGTTTCCAAGACGTTTTCCGCGCCCACGACGTTGGGAAACACTTGTTGAATTTCACGAACCAAATCGCTGGTAAATTTCCCCGGAAACCCCGCGCAGCGCAGGTTGGTCGTACGCCGGTAAATTTCCACGCTCCCCGGCTCGCGCAAGCGGCAGATGTACGTCAAGGTGACCGTCTCGCATAGCTTGACTTTCGCCTGGCAACCGAGAGTTCGGAGTAGGTTGGCGAAGTGGAGCGAGCCACCGGTATGCCCGGGGTTGAGTAGGATCATCTGGCCGTCGCTTAGATACTGAGCCAGACTTTTCGCGAGGTATTCATGAGCGACAGCGGGCGAAGCGATGATGATCAAATCGGCGCCGGTCACCACCGGCGGCAGATGCGGGCTCATGAAGTATGGTGCGGCTAACTTTGTGACGCCGTTTTCAATCAGCTCGATCTCACCTCGCTTGGCGAGCTTCGCAATGGTGCTCTCCGAACGTGAAAACAACCGCACTTCGTAACCCCGCAAAGTCAAATCCGCAGCAGCAGCGCATCCGCCGTTACCGGCGCCCAACACTGCGGTCTTTTTAATGGCCATGAAAATCTGAAACGTAGGGGCGCAATTCATTGCGCCCGGTGATTTTATGAGATGCGATAGTGCTTCAGTCTGTCTTCGTCGAGCTCAACGCCGAGACCTGGTTTAGCGGAAACGATC
>VBKX01000603.1 GCA_005879435.1 Deltaproteobacteria bacterium | reverse complement strand
CTAAGGGCAAAAAGATTACCTTGTTCTGCGCGCCGCAGATCCATCGCGGTCTGAAACTCGTCGTGCCGCAAGGTTTCAAGTCCGTCGACGACCTTCGTGGTAAGACGATGGCGGTGCGGGATCGGGGACGGCCGCATACCGTTACGCTGTGGCTTAGGAAGATGAACCTGGAGAAGGATGTTCAAACAGTCCTCGTCAGAGACAAAGAGATCGGCCGGTGGCAACAGTGGAAAAAAGTTGTCTCAGGCGAATGCGGCGCTTGCTTTGTCGCGCCGATTTATTTGCCCGCGGCATTCGCTGCCGGATTGAAAATCTTTCCCGTGCCGGAAGCCGAGATCGTCAGCAACTTTGCCCAAGCATGTGTATCGCGCTTCGCCCTGCAGAATCCCGCGCTGATGAAGGACTACTTGAAAGCGGTCGTGCACGCGATCGCGCTGCTGATCTACCGGAGAGACGAAGCGATGGAGATCGTCGCAAAGGAGCCCCTGCGCTTGATGAAGGTATCCAATCTCGCGGAATTGCGCCGCCAGGTGGATTCCATCGCCGAGATGCTCCGAGTCAAACCCTTTCCCACGGTCGAGGCGATCATGAACACCAACGAGACGGCAGCCCATGAGTACGGCACAGCGGTCGAAAACCCACTCATGCTATGGGATCTCCACTGGCTCAAAGAATTGGACGACGAAGGCTTCATTGACGGGCTCATCGAGCGTTTGTCGTAACAAATATCGGCGGGTCGATTCGGCTCCGGTTTGTGATTAAATAGAATCCGATGAAGCGGCTTCTAATTGTCTTTCATTCCAAAACCGGCGGCACCCTTCAAATGGCCCAAGCCGCTGCCGCGGGAGCCGGCTCTGAACCCGAAGTGGCGGTCAACTTCATCCACGCCGCCGGAGCCGGCCCGGACGAGATGCTCGAAGCCGACGCGTACATCTTTGCGACGCCGGAGAATCTCGCGATGATGTCCGGCATGATGAAAGACTTCTTCGACCGAACTTACTATCCGGTCCTTGACCGCATCGTCGGCCGTCCCTATGCCATCATGATTTGCGCCGGCAGCGACGGCGAAAACGCCGCCCGCCAGATCCAAAGAATCGCCACCGGCTGGCGGCTTAAGCCCATTGCCGAACCGATCATCGTCTGCACCCACGCGCAGACACCGCAAGCAATCCTCGCCCCCAAGCAGATCGGCGAGTACGACCTCCAACGCTGCGAAGAACTGGGTGCCACACTGGCAGCGGGATTAGCTCTCGGCATTTATTAGCGTCACGGCAGAAAGGCCGGCATCAAGGCGCAATCCTAGATTCGAGTCGCGCCGGCTATCGCCAGGTCGAAGGGAATAAGGATCAAACTTCGCGTGAAATGTGCGGAGGGTTTTTCGCGCCTGAGGTGCGAAGAGTTTCCGAAACCAATGACCCAACAACTCCAATACTCCATCACCCCATGTCCGATTCACTTGGCGCGCGGCTCGCCGGCGCGCGACAACGTCGAGGAAAGGATTTTCACGTTCTCGCTCTTTTCGATGTAGCGCACGAACAGATATTTGTTCTCCTGAGAATCTAATGCAGCGGCCGGAACATCCCCAACTCCCGCCTCGACCTTCGCCAAAATGAAGTAAAGATCCTTACTTTTCAAAGCCCGTAGAAATCCCTGTTCGAACTCCACCAACGTCTTGACCGTAATGACGTTGGCAAAACCGCAACCGCGCGCGACCGCCGCCAAGTCGGCCTGCCCCGCCGTCGCCGTCGGCGCGCCGCGCGAAGACTCGTAGCATTCATTGTCGAAGACAATATGAATCAAATTCTTCGGATGTCGGTTCGCGATCGTCGCCAGGCTTCCGAGATTGAGCAACAAAGAGCCGTCGCCGTCGAAAGCCACGACTCGGCGGCGTGGGAGCGCCAAAGCTAAACCCAGCGCCATGGAAGACGTGAGGCCGAGATTCTGCAGATGGTAGTTACCGTGATGCGGTCTGAGCGCTTGCCATTCGTGGCGCACGGCACCCAGGTTCGTGACCACGAGTTCTTCGCCGAAGTGCGGCGCGATCGCGCGTAAACAATCGTATCTTTTCATTCCACTACCTCAGAGCCTGTTTGTTGAGAACGATCGCCGTGGGCCGGCGCGACGAGCGCGCGAGCATTTGGCTATCGCGGATGGTCGGCCGAATATCCTCGAAACGACCCACCTTCTCGTAGACAATATGCATGGCTTGCAAAACCGGTTCGGTCAAAGCGCCGACCGTCGCGTGCCCGGCGTTTTCTTCGCCGACACCGCCGCTGTGGCCGATCAACATCAACACCGGGATGCCCGGATGAATGCACACCGTCGCCAAAGCGTTTGTCGACAAGAGAAATCCCGCGTTCATCATCACCATCGCCGGCTTCTTCCCGCCCAGATAGGCGCCGGCACAGATGCCGATCCCCTCTTCCTCGCGCGTCACCGGCACGTGGTGAATTGCCTTGTCTGCGCCCAGCGCCATGACTAGGTCGTGCAGGTTCGCTTCGGTCAGCGTCGCGACAAAATCGACGCCGGCATCTTTAAGCGAATCGACAATCTCCGCCGCCACTTCTCGCTTCATCTTTCCTCCCACTACCGTCGGCGCGCCCGCTTGCGTAAATTAAATCAGCCGACCTAGAAATCCGATTTGTTCGTCGGCGATTGAAGACAGAACACAACTAGGATTGCGCCACAGCCAGCGCGAGCTTCATTTGCTCGAGCGCCGCGCGCCCCATGAGACCGTACGGGTTACCGAAGGTCTCGGGCATTTCGTAATGGTTGTATCCTTCACCGACAATAAATTGCACCGGTTTGCCCGCCGCTTTGACCGCGGCGACGAACTCACGCGCCTGTCGCTGAAACTCAGGCGACTCGAGAGT
>VBKX01000602.1 GCA_005879435.1 Deltaproteobacteria bacterium | reverse complement strand
GAGGTCGGCTTCCTCGTGGACGCGGAAATATTTCATATCGTCGTTGCTGACGCCGTACTTGGGCAGGCTTTGCCGAAAATCCCGCGAGATGAAACCGAAGATCTCTTCTTCCATGTGCACGGCGAAACACTCGGCGAGCGGGATGTCGATCCAGGAACGCACGAAAAAGTCGACCAGACCGCGCGCTTCGGGAATCAGCTCGCATTCGATCATCTCGTCCGCGGAAACGCCCAGGGCCTTGCCCAGGATCGGCAACATGCGCGCGTGGCCGCCGATGGCCGGCGTGGTAAATTCTTCGCCGATCTTTTGCGCGATGCGGTTTTCTAGATCCGGATGTCTTTTGAAAAAACCGACAAACTGATGATACACGGTCGCCATCCCGGTATTCACTTCGAGGGCGAAGGAGTACCAGTTCTTGATCCATCCCTGCAGCCGGGCTTGGGATAAGTTGCCCGCGCGCAGATCATTGAAGAACGGCGACGGTTGCACTTCTCGGCGATAAGTATCGAGGATGACTTTTCGAATCGTGTCACGGGTTGGTTCCTTTCTGCCCATGATTGGTATCATGATTCTTAGCCGAAGGCTTCGCGAAATGTCAATGTTGGCGTTTTGCATGGAATGCGTGCGCATTCGCCGCGCTGCGAGGAAAGAGGCAAAGCGATGTCCGCGGTAGGGGTAAGTCTCGAGCGCATCGACGGCGCGGAGAAGATCGCGGGCCGAGCTGTCTATGCCGGCGATCTTCGACTGCCGGGCATGGCTTACGCGAAGGTGCTGCGCAGCACAGTACCCCATGCGCGGATTCGCCGGATCGATTGCGCCAAGGCGAGGGCGATGCCGGGAGTGCTCGGGGTTCTTACCCGCGACAATTTGCATGTCGCCAGCAATTCCTTTGGCGCTTACGTACGAGACCAGCAGATTCTTGCCGGCGAAAAAGTTCGCTACATCGGCGATATGGTGGCCGCAGTTGCGGCTGCAGATCGCGGCAGCGCCGCCGCGGCGGTGGAATTGATCGACGTCGACTACGAAGAGCTGCCCGCGGTCTACACGGTCGAAGACGCGCTCGTGAAGAATGCGCCTCTGGTGCATGAGACGCTCGAAAACCGTAAGGATCCCGGTTACGGCCGGGGCGGTAAGCACATCGTTCACGATCACAGTAATATTTGTTTCCATTTTCGTCACGAGCGCGGCGATGTCGAAGATGGCTTTCTCGATTCCGATCAGATCTTTGAAGACAGTTTTCATTTCCCCAGCGCCCAGCATTACCCGATGGAGCCCCACGTGTGCGTGGCGCAGTTCGAAGGGGAGGTTCTCACCGTATGGAGTGCGACGCAAAGCCCGTTTCCAGTGCGACAGGAGCTGGCGCGCATCTTTGGTTTGCCGTTCAGCGCCGTGCGCGTCATCGTTCCCTCCGTCGGCGGCGGCTATGGCGCCAAGAGCGGCATCAAGACCGAGGGCATTGCGGCATGTCTATCGCGCATGATCGGCCGCCCCGTAAAGCTCGCTTTCGGCGCCGACGAGACGTTCAAAACGATTTGCCAGCCGCGCGCCAAGGTCACGATCAAGACCGGCGTGAAAAAAGACGGCACGTTCGTGGCGCGCCACTGCGAGGTTTATTTGAACGGCGGCGCCTACGCCAACTCGGGCCCTTCGGTGACGGAAAAAGCGGGCTATCGCGCGCATGGTCCGTACCGTATCCCGCATCTTCTCACCAACGCGTACTCGGTTTACACGAATACGGTTCCCGGCGGCGCGTTTCGCGGTTTCGGCGGACCACAGGTGGCATTCGCCTACGAGACGCACATCGACATGATTGCCGAGCGGCTCGGCATCGACCCGTTCGAAATCAGGATGAAGAACCTGCTCGACAAGGGGGAGAGCTTTTCCAGTGGCGACACGCCCATTGACTGCGATCTCAAAGCGGGTCTAAAGAGCGTCGCGCAGGCGATCGGCTGGGATGCGCGGCCAAACGGCCAACAGAATTCGGGGTCGATAAAACGAGGGATCGGCATCGCCACAGCGATGAAAGACGGCGGCGGCACCAACAAACCGGCGAACGCGGCGGTGACGATTTTCAACGACGGCAGCGTGCTCTTGTCCACCGGGTCGGTGGAAGTCGGCCAGGGCATGCGCACGGCTTTTTTGCAGGTCGTTGCCGAGGAGTTGTCGGTGCCGACGGAAAGAGTGCGGGTGGCGGCGCTGGATACGCACTACACGCCGTTCGATAAAGGCACCAACGCGAGCAGCGCGACGTCGATCATGGGACAAGCCGTGCAGAAAGCCGCCCGCGATGCGCGCCGGCAGTTTCTTGAAGCGGCGAGCGCGGTGTTGAAAGCGCCGGTGGAAGAAATTCGCCTGGAGAACGGCATGGCCATGTATGGCGCGCAAAAGCTCGGCTTTCGCGAAGTGATGCAGCGACACTTCCGCGACACGGAAGGGGAGATCTGGGGGCGCGGCTATTTCAAGATCGGCAAGGACGAGAACGTCCCGCTCGGCTACCCCTCACCGTTCTGGGAAATCGGCTTCGGCGCCGCGGAAGTGGAAGTCGACGTAGAAACCGGCGAAGTGAAAGTCTTACGCTACGTGTCGCTGACCGACGCGGGGAAAATGATCAATCCGCTGCAATGCCATGCGCAGGATGAAGGCGCCGCAGTTTTCGGACTCGGTCAAGCGTTGTTCGAAGATCTCTCATATCAGGACGGGCAACTGCTGAACAGCAGCCTCATCGACTATCGACTGCCGACATTCGCCGATGTGCCATCGACATTTACGACTTTTATAATGGAAGGTGGCGGGGGGCCGGGTCCTTACGGCGCCAAGGGCATGGGCGAAGGCGGTATTCTCCCGGTCGCGCCGGCGGTGGGCAACGCGGTGTTTGCGGCTACCGGCAAAAGACTGCAGATGTTGAAAGTTTCCCCACTTTAAGAAAGAGGGGCCAGGGGAGATTTTCTTCGTTCGAAAATTCAAATCCCCTCGATCCCACTTTTTCAAAGGGGGAAGTCGGATCAATCCGAGTGATTGACCGCAGGACAGTTAACGAGAGGTCATAACGTGTATCCGCTCCTCCCGAGAACAAGGAAAATATTCTTCTGCCGAATTTACCCCTCTTTGAAAAAGAGGGGTTAGGGGAGATTTCTCCCATTCTGAACTGTAAGCAAATACCCATCTATCCCAGGGGGAAGTTGGACGGCGGCAAGGGTGACCGATGGAATCCAGAATCGAAAATCGGAAATCTAAAATCCAAAATTCTTGGCATGCGGCGCCGCGGATCGACTTGAAAGACAAAGTCACCGGCCAGGCGCAATACGTCGAAGACTTGCCGGACCTGCCGAACACCGCGTACGGTGCGACGCTGCTGAGCCCGTACTCGCACGCCAAAATTCTCAGCATCGATTCTACCGAAGCTCTAGAAATGCCGGGAGTCTTGGGTGTCGTGGATCGGCACCATCTCGACGGTGTCAACCCGAGGCTAAAGGTTGCGCCGCACGAACATCTAAAGATCACCGACGACCAGGATTTTGTCGCCATCGACAAAGTTCGTTTCGACGGCGATCTGGTTGCGGTGATTGCCGCCGAGGATCTGCGCACCGCGGAGCGGGCTCTGGAAAAAATTCACGTCGAATATGAACCGTTGACGCCGGTCTTCGACGCCGTCGAAGCGCTGGCGTCCGGCGCGCCGATACTGCACGAGGAGCGCGGCACCAATCTTTTGCTGGAAGACAGTTTGAGTTGGGGGGATATCGAAGAGGGCTTTCGCCAGGCTGAGCGCGTTTTTGAAGAGACTTATACGTCACCGTCGATGTTTCATCATCCGATGGAGCCCATCGGCGGCTGTCTCATCCAATACACCAACGGCGAGGTAAATGTCTGGCTGCCGACGAGCTCGCCGATGCGCGACGCCGC
>VBKX01000109.1:2997-4022 GCA_005879435.1 Deltaproteobacteria bacterium | reverse complement strand
TCGCCACTCCATGAACGAACACTAACGCGAGGTCGGATTGTGATTCCGGCGGAGTGAAAAGCAGGCCGTGCAGCCTTTCGTTGTCTGCGGTCTTAAAGCTGAAAAATTCCGTGTGAAGATTCATTGTCGTTGATCGCAGCAACTTGCGGCACTAATTTATGAATTGTTTCAGCCACTGGGTGATGATGTCGATGACTTCGAGCTCTTGCTTGCTATAGAAGTGATTGGCGCCCGGCACGATTTTACAGATGGCTTTGGCACCGGCGGCGTCAGCCAGTTCCCTCGCGTACTCGGGAAAATAGGGATGTTCGGCGCCGCCGGCGATCGTCAGGAGCGGGCAACCCAATTGTCGTGCATGCGGGCGGACATCGTTGTTCTCGTGCCGGCCGTATTTGTTGACGTAAGTTTTGGCGGTGAAAAGTCCGGCGCCGCCGCTGGCGGGAGCCCAGAGAAATTCATCCCCTTTACCCTGTGATACCCATTTCTCGGCTTGGCCCATCAGTTCGGCGAACTGCGGTTGCTCCAAGGCTCGCGCGGAATAAAATTGCTTGGGACAAGAGCAGGAGACAATCCCAACGATATCCGCGCGCCGGCAGGAGCCTTGATAGAGAAGCGATTTGACGCAGCCGAGACTGTGACCCACGAGAATGAAACGGCGGTATCCTTGCGCCGCTATATAAGCTAAGGCGCCATCAAGGTCGGTTAGAGCGTCTTCAAAGGTTTCGTAGGCGGCTCCGCCGAATGCGGTCAGGTTGCCCGCGCGCGTTACCCAATCGTGGCCGCGGGTGTTGATCACGAAGCTGTGAAAGCCGCGCTGCGCCAGTTCCTGGCCGAAGACGACCAGTGGCGGCAGATAGAAATTCATCGCCACGCCGTGGACGAAAAGTAGAGCTAGGTCTGATCTCGCTTCAACCGGCGTGAATAATAATCCGTGCAGCCGCTCGTTGTCGTCGGTCTTGAATGTGCAAAGTTGAGTCTCAATGCTCATGAAAATTTCTGTGCAAGTTATTTGTTATCGGAGACCG
>VBKX01000109.1:0-2984 GCA_005879435.1 Deltaproteobacteria bacterium | reverse complement strand
CGAAGAAACCGCTGTCGTCGAGTTTCTTGACTATACTGGAGTCGACCAGGTTATCCACTTTGACGTCGCCGATTTTAGGGTTTTGAGTTTTCATGATTCGCTGCAGGATGCGCAAACCGTCGATGGGCACGTAGGGCTTACGATTGTCTTCCGCCCGAAGAAGCGCGACGACGTCTTGATAGGCGGCTTCGCCGGCCGCAGGGTCGGTAAATTTAAACTGACGCATGATCGTTTCCATCACCTTGGGCTTGTATTTCGGATGCGCGGTGAACACCGTTGCTTCAATGATCGCCTTTATTGCGTCGGGGAGAGCGTCGGCGTTTTGTTGCAGATATGCATTCTCTACGACCAGAGTCATGCCGACCGAAGGCAATCGCACTTGATCGCAACGGCCGAGAATCACAAAGCCTTTTTCGGCGAGCTTGCGGCTTAGAAAGCTTGGCACCACCGTCGCGTCGATTAGGCCGGTTTCCAGCGCTTGGCTGAGCACGGTGACGTCGCCCATGACGATCATTTGAATATTGTCGCGCTTTTCGTCCATGCCGAAATGCTCCAACCACACCGTCGCGGTTTTCCAAACGCCGCCGCCGATGCTCTGAATGCCGAAGCGTTTGCCGGCGAGTTCCTTGGCGCTTTTGATTCCTGGGCGCGTCACCAGATCGAGATTCTCCCGGCTGCTCAGGCTCGCAAGAATTTTTAAATCTTTGCCTCCCACGGCCGCCGCAAGAGCGGTGGTCGCGCCGCCGTAGGCGATCTGGGTGTCGCCGGAAGCGAGCGTGGCGATCTGGATGGGATTGCCGCGCACCCAAACCACTTTCGATTTTATTCCGTACTTGCCGAACAAGTTTTCTCGCTGCGCGACCCAAAGCGGAACCGCGGTGGTGCTCATGCTGCTGTGGGTGACGATGATCTCTCCAGGGGCGGCGAGCGAAAGGCCGTGGACTGTGATCCAGAAAAGCAAAACTAGAGGGGGAATGATAGCGTTTCGAGCGCGCGGCGCCATGATCTCGACCTCCGAATCAGGCCTAACTATCTTTCAGAATTCTCGACAATTGACCGGACTATAGCTTCATCGCTTTCCGTGACGCAACCCGAGCAAACTAGTGGTGGGCAAAGTTGCCGAAGCGAGCTGAAAAACGCCGGAAAATTAGCCAAGTGACGGTTCTTGACATACCTGACTAATTTACTTAGGATCACCCTATTCTCGATAGAGGCGGGCCGGATGAAGGTAAGTTCAAAAGGTCACTATGGGTTGCTTGCGCTAGCGGAGCTGGCGGACAACTACAAGCTGCGACGCGCGGTACAGGTGAAAGAGATCGCCAATAACCAACAAATACCTTTGCAATACCTCGGTCAAATCATGGTGCTGCTGAGACGGGGTCATTTGGTTCATGCGGTGAGAGGCCCGTCCGGGGGATACACGCTCGCGCGGCCGCCTGAGCATATTACCGTCAAGGAGATTATTTCGCTGCTCGAAGGACCGGCGGTAGGTTTAGAGCTTCAGGCACAGATGCACGGCCGTTCGGCGTCCTAAGTAACGCAGCGGCTTTTCGAAACCTGGGCGCGCGGTGTGCGCGCGATGGAAACAGTGTTGGAAGAAACCACGCTCGCGGATCTTATCTTTGTAAACCGGAAGTGAGCGCGTTGATGTACTACATTTAATAAGTAGATTTCACGCGCCGCTGAGCGAAATTTTTTTTAGGTTATTTCTGACAAAATGTATCAACTAACTTGGACCTGCCGAAACGAACTGCCGGGGAGGTTTTTATGGAACACGGCCTGAGCTGGAAAGAAAAACTTGGCGCCAAGATTCCCGTCGAGTTGGGACGCGAGATCGACATCTTCGAGCAGCATATGGAACTGCGCAAGCAGGGCAAGATGGACGAAAAGGTCTTTGCCGAGACCCGGCTGCGCCGGGGAATTTACGGCCAGCGCTACGACAGCGGTCAAAGACACGACGGCAAGCGCATTCAAAAGTTGAAACTGCTGGCCGAGGTGATCAAAGGTCCGGAGACGCTTTGGGATGCGCCGGGCATGATGCGCATCAAAATTCCTTTCGGCGGCGTCACGCCCGAGCAGTTGGAAACTCTGGCGGATCTCTCGGAGGAATACGCCGACGGCGTTACCCACGTGACGACGCGGCAAGATTTTCAGCTTCACTACGTGCATATCGACGACACGCCGGCGCTGATGCGCCGGCTCGCCGCAGTCGGCATCACCAGCCGCGAAGCCTGCGGTAACGTGGTGCGCAATGTGACGGCTTGTCCGCTGGCGGGGATCTGCCACGAGGAAACTTTCGATACGACGCCTTACGCCAAAGCTTGCTCGAAGTTTTTAATGGGTCATCCCGATACGCAAGACTTCGGCCGCAAGGTGAAGGTCGCATTTTCCGGCTGTGAGCAAAACCCTTGCGGCTTGATCACCATGCACGACATGGGCGCCATCGCTAAGACGAGGATCGTCAATGGCAAGGTGCAGCGCGGTTTTGCTTTCTACGTCGGCGGCGGTTTGGGCTCAGTGCCATACAAAGCGAAGTTGTTCGACGCTTTTCTGCCGGAAGAAGAATTGCTGCCGACGATGCAGGCGATCTCGCGCGTTTTCGCGCGTTTAGGTGAGAAGCGCAATCGCGCGCGCGCGCGGATTAAATTCTTGATCGCCAACCTCGGCATCGATGAGTTCCGCAAACTCGTGTTGGAAGAGCGGCAAAAGCTTTCGCCTGATTCGCGCTGGACTGATTTTTTAAATTCGGTCAACGAGCAAAGCGAGCAGCCGCTCAAAGCCGGTGTCAGTCTCAACGGTCATCAGCGGCCCGAGGGATTCGAAGCTTGGTATGCGACTAACGTTTACAAGCAAAGACAGCCCGGCTATGTCGCGTCGACGGTGACCCTACCGCTGGGCGATGCCAGCGCCGATCAGTTGAGAGCGCTCGCCGATATCGCGCGTCGCTTCGTCAAAGACACGCTGCGCACCACCGTGGAGCAAAA
>VBKX01000601.1 GCA_005879435.1 Deltaproteobacteria bacterium | reverse complement strand
TCCGATTCACGCCCTAGGACATCCCTTCGGTATCGCCATCCAAGCCGCCGGTCTGTTGGCGCACGGGATCTTCGAAAAATTTCCCAAGCTGCGCGTCGCGTTTCTCGAGGGCGGCTCGACCTGGGTGCCGTTTTTTCTCGACCGGCTCGATCGTTCCTATCATCCTGGCCACCTGCAGGTCGATTTTCACGATCGGCCGGTCGGCGGTCCGAAGGAAGGCGAGAAGGCGAGCGACTATCTGCGCCGGCAGATCCGCGAAGGAAGGATATTTGTCGGCTTCGACGTCGACGACGACGGTTTGGGTTTCGCGGTGCTGAAAGCGGGACGCGAGGCGTTTATCTTTGGCAGCGATTTTCCGCACGAAGTTTTCAACGCGCAGAAGTGTCGAAAGGAAATCGCCGGCTTGCTCGAGCGCAAAGATTTGACCGACGCCGACAAAGAGGCGGTATTGGGCGGCAACGCCGCGCGCTTCTACGGACTGAACGCGGGAGCGCTTTAATTTATTCGCATCGAGACGGAAGGACCGCGATGTTGTCACTGGCGGGATGTCGAAAAACTCTTCGGAGTCCTTCGACCGGCTCAGGACGAACGGAGATAAGATTGAATCGCTGAGAAATTTCCGTTCATGCTGAGCTCGTCGAAGCATTCTTTGTTTTTTCATCGCCCCGCCAGCTCGACGCATGGGACCAAAGCCCACAGCGGAGAAAAAGTGATGCCAAAGGCCAGCGGCAGATTACTCTTGATTACAGTTTTTTTGTTTCTAGTCGACAACGCCGCGCTCGGTGCTGACGCCATGCGCTTGGCTTTTTCTTCTTTCAGCGCCACCAACGCCGGATTTTTCACGGCCATCGAAGAAAAACTTTTTGAACGGCGTGGCATCGATCTGACCCACGTTTACATCGCGTCCTCATCGGTGGTGAGGGAAGTCGATTTGGCAACTTTGAGCGGCGAAATAGCGATGCGCGCCTATCATCAAGGAGCAAAAAATCTGGTGATCGTCGGCACGCAGCTCGATAAGTTTACCTTCTCGCTCTATACCAGGCCGGAAATCAAAACGCCGCAGGATCTGCGCGGCAAGATTCTCGGCGTGTCGCGCTTCGGCGGCAGCCTCGACATTTCTCTGCGTTATGGACTGCAGCAGGTCGGACTCGATCCGAAGCGCGACAACATCACCGTAGTGCAAGCCGGTGGCATGCCCGAGATTATGGCCGGTCTCACTGCGGGCAAGCTCGACGGCGCCATGTTGCTCTCGGTTTATGCCTTCAGAGGCAAGGAGCTCGGGTTTCGCGAGCTGCTCGATCTCGGCACCCTCGACGTCTCCTTCCCGCAGGGCGTGACGCTCACCACACGCGAATTTCTGCGCGACAAGCGAGACTTGGCCAAACGATTCATGGCTGGGTATCTCGACGGAGTGGACTTGTTTCTCAAGAACCCGCGCGCGGGCAAAAAGGCGCTGGCGAAATTTACCGGCGTCAAAGAGGAAAGATTCCTCGACGCCGATTACGCCCAGTACAGCGAAAAATATTTGAACAAGTCGATGGCGACCGAGCCGCGCATGCTGTCGATCGTCTTCGATCGAATCGGCGTCGCTCCGGGCGATGAGCGCGAAAAAATTTTCAAAGGGCTCGTCGATAACAGCATCCTGGCCGAGGCCAAAACGCTGCGCGCCGCGCGCTGACAAACTGCGAACGTGATGAGCGAAAATCCACGACTTCAAAGCGCTCTCGACCTGCGCGCTTTTTTGAGCGACGTCAAAGCTGCCGGCGAATTGGAAGAAATCTCCGGCGCGCACTGGAATCTGGAGCTCGGCGCATTGACCGAGCTTTTCGCCGGGCAAACGCCGACGCCGGCGCTGCTGTTCGACAACATTCCCGATTATCCGAAAGGGCGGCGGGTGTTGAGCAACGTGCTTTTCTCGCCGCTACGTCAATCGCTGGCGCTCGGCGTCCCTGCCGATTTGCGCGGGATTCCACTCGTGCAAGCCGTCAAAGCAAAGTTGGCCGAGCTTAAGCCGCTCGCTCCTGAAGAAGTAAAAGACGCGCCGGTGTTGCAAAACGTCGCGCAAGGAAGCGACGTCAACGTTCTCGAATTTCCCGCGCCGCAGTGGCATGAGAAGGACGGCGGGCGATATATCGGAACCTTCGACGCGGTGATCAGCCGCGATCCGGAGAGCGGCTACGTCAACGTCGGCACCTACCGCGTGCAGGTTCATGACGAGAAAACCGTCGGTCTGTGGATCATTCCCGGCAAGCACGGCAATCTGATCGCGCAAAAGCACTGGAGCAAAGGCGAAGACTGCCCATTTCTGATCGCCTGCGGCGTGCCGCCTTCGATGCTGCTCGCGAGCGCCGTGGGCATTCCCTGGGGTATCAGCGAGTACGATTTTTTAGGCGGCCTGCTCGGCGCGCCGATTCCAATCGTCAAAGGCAAAGCGACCGGCCTGCCCATGCCTGCGAATGCAGAACTGGTGCTCGAAGGCTTCGCGCCGCCGCCGGAAAAAGTCTCACGACCCGAGGGTCCGTTCGGCGAATGGCCGGGATACTACGCCTCGGGCACCATCGATCGGCCGGTGGTCAGAGTGTCGAATATCTATCACCGGGACGATCCGATCGTCACCGGCGACCCGCCGCTCAAGACTTATCTCAACACCGATATTTACATGCACATCCGCGCGGCCAACATCTGGTCGTCGATGGAGCGCGCGGGGATTCCCGACGTGCGCGGCGTGTGGTTTCCGAGGCAAGGCAGGTTTTTCGTCGCCGTGGCGATTCGCCAACGCTATTCCGGCCATGCGCGCCAAGTCGGTTACGGCGTGCTCGCGACGCGCGACGGCGGCCGCGATACGCGCATGATCGTCGTCGTCGACGACGATATCGACATCACCAATATCAACGAAGTTTTGTGGGCGGTGGCGTCGCGCTGGGACCCGAAGCGGCAATCAGAGATCGTCGAGGTGCCGGCAAGCGATCTCAACCCGACCATTACGCCGGAACAACGAGCGGCCAATGACATGGTGAGCTCATGCATCATTATCGACGCATGTAGACCCTACGGCCGGAAGGACGAATTTCCCGCGGTGAGCAGCGTGAGCCCGGAGTATCGGCAAGCGGTGCTGCAACGGTGGGCGCATTTGTTCAAGGCTAAAGATTGAAGCGAGAAATATCCCTCGCTTTGCTTGGGATGCACTAGCCTAGTTCGGCAGAGGGTGATTGTCATTTGGACTCTGTCGGACGGACTCAGGATAGACTCGGCGAAAAATCTTTCTCCGTGCAGCTCGTTCGGTGAAGAATAGGAGAACGAGGAAAGAAAGTTTTTATGATCACTAAGGAAGATGTTTTTAATGCGATAGCCGACGCCTGGTGGGAGCGCAAACCCAAAATAGTCGAGTTC
>VBKX01000106.1:6737-13001 GCA_005879435.1 Deltaproteobacteria bacterium | reverse complement strand
GCAGAAGTGCGCCGGTGAACTGGTACGCTTTCGCACTCTGACGGGGATCTGCAACGATATTTTCAATCCGCTCATGGGCTCCGTCGAGCAACCCTTCGGCCGCAATGTCGAATTCGAAGCCACGTTCCCGGAATTGAGCGAAGACGAAATTGTTCGAAACCGCCACGGCGGTCGTCTCGGGACGTTGCAGCCCGACCCGCAGGTGATCAGCCGCAAGCTATTTACCCGCGTCCAGTCACCGTCGGTTAAATGCAACGACGGCCGCGGGGCCGCTAATAACTCGCCGGACGCGAGTTGCGCCTATCGGATGGCGGCGTACGTCAATGTTCTGGCTGCTTTTTGGATCCAGTTCATGACTCACGATTGGTTCTCGCACTTGGAGGAAGGCCATAACGAACCAACGTTGATGCCAATGGGATGCAGCGCGCAGAGTGACCATGCGAAATCGCTCGGCTGCCGGCCGGAAGACCGGATCGACAAAAGTTTTGTTGCCGAAGAGGCGCCGGCTCCGAGCTTCACCATCGGCGCTAGGCGCCGTTTAACCCGCGCGCCTAAAACCATGCTGAATAAAGTTACCGCCTGGTGGGACGGCTCGCAGATTTATGGTTACGACGAGACTTCGCACCAACGGGTCAAACGCGACCCGCGCGATCCGGCTAAGCTGCTGCTCGAGGCAAATTTAAGTGGCGCGCAAGCGCAGCCGGGCTATCTCCCGGTGCTGCAAAAGTCGGATCCGCAAAATCCCCAATGGGCCGGGCAAGAGGCCGTGGCTTTTCCGGATAATTGGAACATCGGCCTCAGTTTCTTTCACAACGTCTTCGCGCGCGAACACAACTTGTTCGTCGAAGAATTTCGCCGCAAGACCGCGGCTAGTCCCGCAGCCGATTCCGGCTTGCGCGATCCCGCGGCGCCCGAGCGTGCGATCCGATATCAAGACATCAGCGCCGACGAATTATTTGAAATCGCCCGTCTGGTCGTGTCCGCCGAGATTGCCAAGATCCACACCATCGAGTGGACAACGCAAATGCTTTACAACGAACCGCTCTACCTGGCGATGAACGCCAATTGGTCCGGGCTGCTGCAAAAACATCCGCTTGTCGACGCCGCACTGGAAAAAGTAATTGAACAGCTCGCGCGCTCGGAGGGCAAAAAATCGACAGCCTGGTATTCCGCTTTTGCCGCGGGCCCCGGTATCTTTGGCTTGGGCAGCGATAAGCCGGATATAAACAGCGGCGTCAACCATTTTGGCTCGCCGTTTAATTTTCCCGAGGAGTTCATCAACGCCTATCGGCTCCACCCGATGGTTCCCGATCTGATCGAGTTTCGCGACCTGAAAAACGACTCGAATGTGATCCGCGCTAAGATTGCTGTCATAAATACCTTGCGCGGCAAAGCGACCGAGGCGATGCGGCGATACGGTATTGCTGATTGGGCGCTCTCGCTGGGCCGTCAGCGGGTCGGCGAGCTGACCCTACACAACCACCCGCTGTTTTTGCAAAACTTGGACATGCCGCGTCTAAAGAGCGCAACCGGCAAGATCGATGTTTTGGCCTTGGATATTCTTCGCGACCACAACGAGTTTCGCCGCCAATACGGCCTCAAGCAGCTGACCGGCTTCGATGATTTCATCGATCCGAGCCTCAGTCCGAATTCGGCGGCGCGTGCCGCGCAGCTGAGAGACGCCACGCTGCTGCGGGAAATTTACGGACAACATCGCTGCGACGATTCCAAGATCATTACCACTGCGCAAAAAAACGACGACGGCAGCGCCATAACCGATTGTCTCGGCCGGCCCAATGGCTCGGTTGTCGATAATATCGAAGACTTGGACGCTATGGTTGGTTGGTTGGCCGAGTCCACGCGGCCCCATGGCTTTGCCATCTCGGAAACACAACTTCAGGTTTTCATTCTCAACGCATCGCGCCGTTTATTCAGCGACCGATTCCTCACCTCAAGCTTTCGCCCCGCGTTCTACACCGATTTTGGCGTGCAGTGGGTCAACCACAACGGACCCGGTGGAAAAATCATGGAGAAGGTCAAATCGAACGGTCACGCCGTCGAAGTCTCGCCGCTGAAACGAGTGCTCTTAAGAACCATTCCGGAACTTCGCGCCGAGCTCGATCCGGTGGTCAACGTTTTCGATCCCTGGGCGCGCGACCGCGGCGAGTACTACTCGCTGGAATGGAAACCGCGCCGGGGCGCGGAGAGCGACCCGGCGTTCAAGTGAGTTAGGGATTAGTAGCTAGCGATCTAGTCAGCGCGCGACACTCCGAATACGAACTTACTAATCACTATTGTCCGCGAGAATAACATCGGCTGCCTTCTCGCCAATCATGTAAACCGCGCTGACGATAAAATAGCCGGGTATGCGGGGAAACACCGAGGCGTCTACGATGCGCAGCCCTTTGGTTCCGTGCACGCGGAAGTCGCTGCTCAGCACCCCGCCCTGCTCTTTCGGACCGATCGGACAGGTACATGAGGCATGGTGTCCCCATGCGTTGTCGCGGATGAAATTTTTCAATTCCTCGTCGCTTTGAAAGCGATCGCCCGGCAACTCCTCCTTGACGATGAGTTTCTCTTTGATCAGATCGGCGCAGATGCCGCGCACGAACTTGACGCCATCCACAACCGCGTTCAAATCCTCATCCGTGTCGTCGCTGCCCTCGTCAAAGTAGCGGAAATTGATCTCCGGCAAGTCGCGCGGATCGGCTGTGGTGAGTTTCACGGTGCCTGCTCGGTTGCGGGTGTGGGCCTTCAGGATCACCCAGGTGAGGTAATCGTGATCGCCGGAAATTAGCTTGGAGTATCCCGGAAAGTAGCCTTCGAATCGGGCCAGCAAACTCATACAGAACAGATCCGGCACGACACATTCGGCGCGAGAACTTCTGATCACGGCGAACATGCCGCCGTTGGTCGCGTAAATGCCTTCCCGCGATCGCGACCATTGGTCGAACTGCGGATCGTCTTTGGCGAATTCAGCGCCGTTCATCAAAGCCCAATCATCCTTCATGCGATTGACGACACTGACTTCGTAGCGGTCCTGGAGGTTCGCGCCGATGCCGGGCAAATCCACTCGCGCTTCGATGCCATGCCGGGCAAGCTCGCTCTTCGGACCGATTCCGGAGAGCATCAGCAGTTGCGGCGTGTTGAAGGCGCCGCCGGACAAAATTACTTCCCGCGACGCGCGCGCCTGGCGCCGCTCGCCCCGGTCTTCAGCCGGCTCCGCGTGGGCGCGATAGAGATTCCTGCCTTTGAAATACTCGACGCCGACCGCACGATCGGCGTCGAAGAGAATTCGGCTGGCGAGCGCATCGAGCTCGATGTGCAGTTTATCCGGCCGCCTGGCGGCGAGGTCTAAGAGCCGTTCGCGGCTGCCGGTGCGCGCATGATTGGAAGTCGTCAGCGGCATGTAGCGAATGCCGAAGGCGTTGCGCCGCACGATGCGCCAATCGTTAGGATCGCCCTTGGCCCGAAAAAACCAGAATAACCGCTTCAGGGGATGTTCCAACGCGGCGATGGCGCCGAACGCCGAGCTTTCGATCACGTCCATCATTTCGCGGTCGCGGAGCGCTTCCCTGGGCGGCCGCGGCCGTTCCGTGCGCAACCAGCCGCTAAAACCGTGACGGGTCGGATTGATGCCGGTAAGCTTTCGCAGCCAGCGAAAGACCGGTCGATGGCGGCAATTTTCGAGACGCTCAAAATATCTTCGCATGTTCGCAGCGCGCCACGACGAATCGCCGGTGAGCTCGGCAATATAATCCCAGTCGCCGTCGTTCGGATAGACCAGGATCATCGCGTTGTGAGCCGTGCAGCCACCCAAGGCGCCGGCCCTCGGATAGAGCACGCCGCCACGTTCCGCAGTGTACTTGCGGTCTTTCTTTTGCCGCTCCTCATCGCCGTAGTGGCGCACGAAAAAATCCCAGCGCAGGGCGGGATTCTCCGAAGCAAAAGGATGAAAGGCCGTCCCGTCATCTGGAGAGGATCGCCGCCCGCTTCGAGGACCAGGACCGAATGGCCGCTCTCGGCCAAACGCGCCGCGAGCGTGCCGCCGCCCGCGCCTGATCCGACGACGATATATTCATATTTAGGAGCGGCGTCAGACATACGTGCGCGATCTAACGGCGCCGGGCTAGAAGGTTTTTAAAAAGTGGATCAGGGCGCGCTTATCATCGTCGGTCAGCGGCGGCTCTTCCTTCAAAAAGCTCGTGCCGAAATAGTGGCCTTTGTTGACCACGTAGTCCGGACATTTACTGACTTTGATCAGATCGGGCACAAGATTTTTAAAGACTTGCGCCGCCTCCTCATCGCTTTTGCCCTCGACCTGTTTCAAGTCGGCCTTCATCTTGAGCAAGAGAGCGACGAGATCGACTTTGTCCGACTCCAGATCAATATTGGTGAGCAAACTGACCGGGGCGCCCTTGGGAATCGGTCCGATTTTTATCATCCCTTCGCTGATGAGCCACGGGAACAAGTTGTGCAACCAATCGCCCCAGCTAAGCAATTTGCCCAACTTGTCCGGCAAATAGCCCGCGGGCGCTTTGATGTAACTCGTCGTCGTCGTGCGATAGATGAATCCAGGCACTTTGTCGCCGAGAACCGGATCCTTGTCGCGCTTTTCCGGCCAGAGCATTTTTTCGATCGAATCGTTAAACGAATCCATGCGCGACTCGACGGAAGGATTCCAGTTGAATTTGCCCACCGAGTTGTTCAATAGAAACGGCGCCGTCGACCACAAACTGATCAGCGACGGCACGCGAGTATAACCGCGCCCGCCGGCCGGTAAATCGTATTCGAACGGTGTGCCATCGATGGGATTGTAGAGCGTCAACTTTCCCGCCGACGGTAGATCTTTATAAGTCTGCGATGAAAAGTTATCCCAGATGTTGCCGCCGAGAGCGTTGGTCGCCAGCGGGCTGCACGCGTTGGTCTGCAAGAGCGTCACGGGGATACGTCGTTCCGTGGACAGTCAGTCTTGGTCCAGGCCCAATATTGGTTCCAGTTGGACTCATCGACGTTTGCCGGCGCCTCGGGAATCTTGCTCGAATGACACCGCGCGCAATAAGTCGCGAAGGCAAGCTTGCCTCGATCCAGCGTAGCTTTATCGGCCGTTAAATAGTCACTCCCGCCCGGCGCATCCTTGAGTTGGTCGGGCTTCGCGGTCTTGAGAAAGAACAGCGCCACGTCGGCGGTCTGGTTGACGGTGGCATTCCAATAACTGGAATTTTTCTCCGCGTCTTCGATCCTGATCGGCGTGATCGTCTTGCCGCCGACCAAAGGGTTGAAGTGAAGAATCCACTCCTCGCTGAATAGGCCGATGTTGATGAAGACGCGATTGAGTGCTCCTAGAATGCCCACTGAATCCGAGCCGTCCTTGAGCACCCGCGGCGTCATCACCGTATCCGGGGCTTTGTAAAACTGCGACAACGCAGCAGTCTGCTTGAAATCCTGGAATTGCTTGTTCTTGAGACCGCCGCCCGCGAGTTTTTCTCTGCCCCAGCGCAAAGCCGGCCCCAACCGCGGCAGAACATTATATACCGCGTTCATGGTCCGCGGATTGTTGATGTAGTCGGTGGAAATGAAGGAAGTGTCCAGCGTCCCCGGCAACGAGGTATGGAATAGTTGAAATGCGAAACTCGCGTCGTCCTTGTCCCAAAAAAAGACCCGGTCGACCCAGAAATATTGCGCGCCCGGGTTGGAGTTCAGGTTGGCCCATTGAGGATTTTCCGGATCCGTGGGCGGCTTGACCGGGCTTGGACCGACGTGGCAGAAACCGCACGACATACCGACCCGGTACGGCCGAATCAAATTCTTGTCGTTGTAGTAGTTGGGATCCGTATAATATTTCTCCGCGTCCCATTTTTTCGCCGCGGCTTCATCGAAGTCGGGATTTGGGAAAAGGCGCAATCCGACGATGCCGGTCGCATAGCCGTAAAACGAACCGACGGGCATGTTCTTCCCGCGCGCGCCGATTTTCACGCCGGGATATTTCTGCTCGTTTTCAAACGGGTCTGCGGGGCAATCCTTACTCCGCGCATCGAGCCATAGCCCGAAACGATCGGTGCGCGGCCCCTTGGCTTTCTCAAAGCAGGGTTCATTGACCAACCCGAGGTAATGCCACCGATTGTCGCGGCTAGAATGTTTGATGCTCGGATGAGAAGAAAGAGTCTTTAGAAAATCCATCGCGCCGAAGCTGTTATTGGCGATGTAGTCCCAGAATCGATCGTTGCCGCCGGTCCAGACGATCCAATTATTGCGCCCTGTGAT
>VBKX01000106.1:0-6596 GCA_005879435.1 Deltaproteobacteria bacterium | reverse complement strand
TAATTGATCGGAACTTAGTCATTCTCGCTCTCCCCTCAACATCGGCGTTGCAGCGCAAGCAAAATGCCTTTCATTTTCAGGGGCTCGATCCGTCCTGACCCGACCCCGAGCCGTCACAGCGTCTTGAGATACTCGATCAACGTGTCCTTTTCCTTAGCGGACAAATTCGTCCCGTATTCGTGTCCTTGATTAGCGCTAGCGCGTTGGCTCACGTCGTATTTCGTTCCCACCCGCTCGGCTTCTGCGCCTTGAGTCACAAAACCGACATCGACCGGATCATAAACGTCATAGCCGCGATAAAAGATTTTCGGACGATCGGCGACGGGTTTGAGCATATCGCGCAGCGTGGGCACCGAACCGTTGTGTAGATAGGGCGCACGCAGCCAAATGCCGTCGAGAAATGCCGCGATGTAGCCGCTCGGTTCGATTTCCACCAGACCGCGCCGCTCGATACCGAAGCCGCGCACCACTTTGTTCGACTCGATCGCGGCCTGCTTGCTCCAGGTTTTAAGCCGCTCGCGGTCCGTGCCGATTTCCTCCGCCGGCACGCGCGTGCCGGTGCGCTCGTTCGCGTGGCACCGGGCACAATTACTGTCGAAGACGGCTTTGCCGGCTTCGGCTTGCGCTTGATTGATCGGGAACGGGTATTTAGGAGCCTGTTTTTCGCCTAAATATTTGACCAACCAGTCAATTTGCTCGAGGAACTCCTCGCGGTTGTGCGGCGCGGCACTGAGCAGCCCGAGCGCCGAGTCGATAATTACCGACCGGGCGTCGTGACTGTCGCCGGCGAGATTCATCAGCATGCCCTTCTCCGGCTTATACTTTTTGAGATTCCACACCGACGGCATATCGGTGGGACCGATACTGTCGTCCATCGGCCAGTTGAGTAAAAAATATTTGGTGAGATTCATGGCGTCGTCACGCCCGCGGCCCCATAGCGGAAACTCCTTGTGATAGACCCACTGAAATTGCTTCTCGCGCTCGAGCAAGCGCTTTTTCGCAATCGGGATCAGCAGGTAGCGATAGATTAATTTATCGAGCAACGGCATTTTGTAGACGAGCGCAATCTCGCTCATGATCTCGTCTGCGTTGAAGCGTGGGTCCTTGGCGCAATCGACGACGAAGCGAAAAAATGCCTGAAGGTTGAGCGTATGGTTGGGTCCGGTGGGCACGAACACCGGGTTATCACTCGCACTTTTTCGATAGCTCGCGACGTGGCAGGAAGCGCAGTTATTCGCCACGCGCGGAAAGCCGATGACTTTCTTGGTGAAACCGATGGGCAGTTCCTGTCCCTGTTCCCATGCTACGCCCAAGGACGCATAACCGCCGGGGCCGGGCAATTTTTCCGGAAACATGCGGGGCAGTACAAAGAAAATCCAATACGGGATGCCGGCGTCGTGCTCCGCGCCGATGGAACCGTACTTGAAGCGCATGTCCGGTGTCGCTGTTACCCAATCCGGCTGCGGCTCCTCGCGAAAAAATTTGTACCAGCCGATGGCGCCGCCGACTACCGCCAGGACAACGATCAGCAGTAAACAAATCTTCCACCAGGATTTCTTTTTCTGCGCGTCAGCCATCCTACCTCCGTCCGTTATTCCCCAGCGCGAATGGGCTATCTAGAAAGTCTTGAGATATTCAACCAGGGCGTCTTTCTCCGCAGCGGACAACTCGGTGCCAAATCGCTTTCCCTCGTGCCCTTTGTTGGAATTCCCCGGCTCCTTGGTCTCATCGGTGTCGAAAAGAAAAAACTTCTTGCCCTTCTCCTCGGCGACATCGCCGACGAAACCAATCTTCTTCTGATCGTAGACGTCATAGCCGCGATAAAAAATCTTTGGCCGCTTGGCACTAGGTTCGAGCAAATCGCGCAGCGTCGGCACGGAGCCGTTGCGCAAATACGGCGCCCGCAGCCACAAGCCGTCGAGCGGGCTATTGGCATAACCGAAGGTCTTGCGGAAATGGCTGAAGCGTTCGTCGCCGTAACCGGCAAAAATCATATTTTGATTTACCGCGACGTCGTAAGTGTAAGAATCCATTCGATGCCGGTCCGTGCCGATTTCATCGATCGGCACGACCTTGCCGGCGTATTCGCCGCGAAAATCCTTGCCGTCGGCGCCATGGCACTCGGCGCAGTATTTCTTGTAAATCGGCGCGCCCTGGGCGGCGAGATCTTTGTCGATTTTGAATGGATAGGGCGGCGCGGCGAGGTCACGCAGCCAATCGGCGACGCGTTTCAAGCTCGGCCGATCCCCCGTAGGCGGCGTAATGCCGGTGCCCATCGCCGCGCTGCGATTGCGCTCTTCCAAAGAGACATTGTTGCCGTCCCAGTGTAGATTCATTTTGAGAGTCTCGCGTTGGCCCTGATTCCAGATCGACGGAAAATCTGTCGTGCCAACGCGTTCCTGTTTAGACAATTTCTCCGGCGGAAAATTGAAATAGGCTTTTAGCGGATTGAAAGTATCCACTCGCCCCGGACCCCATTCGGGCTCTTCTTGGATAAAATTCAATCGATCCCGCAGCGTAAGCAACCGCTCGCGCATGTAGTAAATAGCGTAGAAACGAAACACCAATCGGTCGATCAGCGCCAGATCCCTCAGCCCCTCGCGACGCCGAATGACGTTGATCTGACGCAAGATGTCGCGCGGGGTAAATCGTCGGTCTTCGCCCGCGGCGAAGAGAAATCGTGTGAAGGCGCGAAAATCAAAGGTATTGGCTGGCATGGCAGCGTAGACCTTCGGTTCGCTCTGCGACGACTCGCGCACTGTGCCGGTGTGGCAGATAGCGCAGTTCAACCAGACTAGATCGAAACCGAGATAGCGCCGCTGTGACATTCCGGCGGGCAGGACTTTGCCCTTTTCGAATACAAAACCGAGGGACTCCAGTCCTTTGCCGGGAAGCTTGTCGGCAAAAAGCTCCGGCAAGGCACGCCAAATCCAATAAGGCACGCCGAACTCATGCTCGCTGCCGAGCGATCCATATTTAAAGTGATCGACGTCGTCTTTGTAAACTACCGGTGTATCCGCGCCGAAGCGGCCCAACAACCACGCGCCTGCCAACAGTGAGACAACCAACCCGGCAACTGTCAACAATCCGATTAGCTTTAGAATGCGTTGGGCAGGCGACATAGAAGCCTTTTCATCCATTAGCCATCATCCCATTGTGATCGCGAGCCAATTCGCATCGCCCAACTTCCACATCGGGAGTCAGTGCTTCGGCTCTCGTGATCTCCGATCGAATAAAACGCAGCGTTTCTCCGGTGCACGGTAGGAAATATCTTTGACGCGTCCTTTAAGTGGGTCCATAGTAGCGGCGAGTTTCCGGCAGGAAACGACGGCGCGGCGTCGCCCCGCTCGTGACGAATCGGCGATTTCCGATCGCCGCCCCTCCACCCCTCCCAGTAGACTTTTCCCAAGTACAGCCCAGGCTCGATTTGACGGATCTCATCCCTAATCCATTGCGCGACAACCGATGTGTCGGAGTAATCCAAAACGATGCATTCCTTACCGTCAAGCCAGCTCGGTCCCTTGTAGACCTTGGCGATAATCGCGTTAAGCCCGAATGGCAGTATCCGGTTTTTCAAAAGGCCCTTTTTCGCGTCAAAGACTTTTCCTTGCCACGCAAAAAGACTTACAAATTTGGCGATGGTTGGACTGAAATGGGTGCCGGGCGCGACGATCGCCGTGCCGTCCGCTTCCCCGTCCGGGATATCGCCCACGGGACTATTGGTAAAAAGAGCGTCGAGCTCGGGTTGCGTCATGGTCAAGAGTTTCGCCACGTCGTACGCCATGATCTCCACCTCCTTTGCGATTGTTTGAAATCTTAAGAATTAGAATGCCGCGCCAAAAACAACGCGCGCGACCATCAGCGCGCCTAATGTCACATATCCGGGCGGCGAACGTCAAGAAAATTACGCTGCCAGCGGCGACTTTAGGAAAGCTAAAAATTAAAAGCCGTATTCGATTTGCGAATCCAGGAAAGTTTTGTCAAATTCAAAAACAAGCAAGGCAAGATGCGCACAAAGACCGCCATACTTTCGATCGCAAATTTGAAAGCTGAGGATACGCCGCGCCTGCGCGTGGCGTTTGAAACGTTGCCGGGCGTAACGAAGATTGACTTCAGTTTAGAGCGTAGCGTCGCCGTGCTCGAATTCGATCCGAGCCAATCCCACATCGACGATTTTTTGCGTGCGGCGTTGAAGGCAGGGTTTCAGGTGCTCTAAAAGTTCAAAGTTAACTCGGAGGGTCGACCCTTGAACCTTGAACATGGGACCTCGAACTAAACGTCAGTCCCCAGCTACGGTCATCCGTGAAATCTTAATCGTCGGCGACGTAATCCGCCCGCGCATTTCGAGATCGTTGCCGACCATCTCAATATTCTGGAACATGTCTTTGAGATTGCCGGCAATCGTGATCTCTTCGACGGGATAAGCGAGCTCGCCATTTTCGATCCACAAGCCCGCGGCGCCGCGCGAGTAGTCTCCCGTGACCATGTTGACACCGAAGCCGATCATCTCGGTCACGTACAAACCGGCCTTCACGGACTTGACGATTTGTTCCGGCGAATCTTTGCCGGGAGCTAAATAAAAATTGGCCGGGGACACTCCCGGCGGCTCGCCGACCGAACGCGAAGCGTTGCCGGTGGACTTCATTCCTAGTTTTTTACCGCTATAAGTATCGAGCAGATAACTTTGCAGCTCGCCGCGTTCGACCACGGTTTTTTTCCGCGTCGGTAATCCTTCAGCGTCGAACGGCCGCGAGCCAAGCGCGCCCGGAATGGTCGCGTCATCGATCACCGTGAGCAACTCGGCGCCAATCCTGGCGCCAAGTTTACCGATCAGAAACGACGCACCCTTATACAAAGCGTAACCGGATAAGGCGGACGATAGATTGCGCATCAGCGACGCCGCCATTTCCGGATCGAAGACGATCGGCACCTCGCAGGTTTTTACTTTACGCGCGCCGAGTCTTCGCAGCACGCGTTGGGCGGCCTTGTCGCCGACGCTCTTGGAGGACTCCAGCTTTGCGAACTTGCGGTTCGACGAATACCAATAGTCGCGCTGCATGGATCCGTTCTGCGCCGCGATGGGCGAGACGGAGTGACCAAATGTCGAGCCGGAATACTCGCCTGAAAAGCCTTGGCTGCTCGCGTAAATCACCCGGCCGATTTGATTGGAAAACTCCGCGCCCTCGGAATTGGTAATGCGTGGATCATAACCCAGAGCGGTCTTCTCGGTGTCGAGTGCGATCTGAATTTTCTCGTCCACGGAAACCGCACGCGCCGAATCATCGAGCAAATCGAGCTCCGGTACTTCGCGGGCCAGATCCCCGGCGTCCGGCAAACCGCCGTGCGGATCTTGCGCCGTCACTTTAGCCATTCGCGTGGTATCGTCGACCAGCTTTTCAATCGATTTCTGTGAAATATCCGACGTCGATGCCGAAGCCGAACTGTTTCCAAAGAAAAGCCTCAACCCCAAACGCTTCTCGCCCGCCTGGCTGATCTTCTCGACCTCACCCATGCGCACGGTGACAAAGAACGATTCGCTCTCCGCCATCACGACGTCGCCGTCCGAGGCACCCTTCGCTTTGGCCGTCGATAGAATATCGAGCGCCAACTCTTGGCTTAACTCAAGTCGTTCCATGTTTTCATCCGTGTTCCAGACGTTCCATTCGTTCCAGCGGTTCCAATCGTTTCGGATTTGCAAACTATTGGAACGATTGAAACGTTTGGAACGATTGGAACTTTAGCCCCTATGCCCGCGTTCCCCCTACCGTTAGTCCATCGATCTTAATCGTCGGCATGCCCACGCCGACGGGCACGGATTGTCCGTCTTTGCCGCAGGTGCCGACGCCTTCGTCCAGTTTTAGATCCGAACCGACCATCGACACGCGGGTGAGCACGTCCGGACCGTTGCCGATCAGCGTCGCGCCTTTAACCGGCTGAGTTACTTTGCCGTCTTCGATCAGATACGCTTCGCTCGCTGAGAAAACGAACTTACCGCTCGTGATGTCGACTTGCCCGCCGCCGAAGGAAACCGCGTAGAGTCCCTTCTGCACGGAGCTGATGATGTCTTCCGGCGCCGAGTCGCCCGCAAGCATAAACGTGTTGGTCATGCGCGGCATGGGAATATGCGCGTAACTTTCGCGCCGGCCGTTGCCCGTCAGCGGCATTTTCATCAGACCGGCATTGAGCTTGTCCTGCAAATATCCTTTGAGAATGCCGTTTTCGATCAATACCGTGTGATGCGTCGGAGTGCCCTCGTCGTCGACGTTGATCGAGCCGCGGCGAGACGGGATCGTGCCGTCATCCACGACAGTGCACAACTCGGACGCCACTTTCTGGCCGATACGATCCGAAAACGCCGAAGTCTTTTTGCGGTTAAAATCGCCTTCCAGGCCATGACCTATAGCTTCGTGAAGCAGTATGCCTGGCCAGCCCGAGCCGAGGACTACGTCCATCGTGCCAGCGGGCGCGTCAATGGCGGTCAAATTCAAGATCGCTTGGCGCACCGCTTCACGTGCGTAGCGTTGCCAATCTTTGTTATCGACAAAAAAACCAAACTCGACGCGGCCGCCACCGCCAAAACTGCCGATCTGCCGATT
>VBKX01000600.1:1254-6499 GCA_005879435.1 Deltaproteobacteria bacterium | reverse complement strand
GCGGTGGAAACCCGGCCAGCGATAACATGAAGAGCGACATCGCCAGGCCGAGGAAGGGCCGTTTAAAACCTAAACCGGCGAAGTCGCGGTAATTCTCATGTGCATCGTCGCCCTCGGCGACGCAGGTCAATACGGCGAAGGCGCCGACCGTCATGCAAGCATAGATCGAGACGTAGAAGAGCAACGGCAAACCGCCCCACTCTTCACCGACGACGATGGCAATCAGCAAATAGCCGGCATGCGCGATGCTCGAATACGCGAGCATGCGCTTGACGCTCGATTGCGTGACCGCCAGCAAGTTACCCAGTGTCATCGTGCCGATGGCGATCAGCCAAAGCGGGAAAACCCAGTCGGTATCCAGCGGCGAAAGCTTGTGCAGCAGGATGCGCGCCCAGGCGGCAAACGCGGCGGCTTTCACAGCCACGGCCATGAAACCGCTGACCGGCGTGGGCGCGCCTTCGTAGACGTCAGGCACCCAGAAGTGAAAGGGTACGGCGCCGACTTTAAACGCGAAGCCGACGAGAAGGAGAAAACCGCCGCCGATCAAATAGACCGGCCAGTCGCTCGGCTGTTCAACCAAAAAATCGGCGATCAGATTGAGATTGGTCGATCCCGTTGCGCCGTAGATCAAAGCGATGCCGTAGAGGAGAAAACCGGTGGCAAAAGCGCCCATGAGAAAATATTTCATCGCCGCTTCGCTCGACCGCTCGCTCGCGCGCCACATGCCGGTGAGAACGTAAACGGCAATGGACATCGTCTCTAAACCGAGAAAGAAAACTAACAGATCGTTGGCTGCGGCCATGAGCATCATGCCGACTGTAGCGAACAATATTAGTGCGTAAAATTCGCCTTCGTGGATACCCGTCTGCCGGAGATAATGAATCGACGAGAGGATCGTCAGCGATGCGGCCAGCAAGAAAATCAGCGAGAAATAAAGCGCGAAATTATCCAATATGATGCTGTCGTCAAACGCGCCTTCCTGCCCGCCCCAGAGACCTAGGATCTCAGCGACGGCAAGACCGATACCGAGCAAACTGATGAATGCCAAGTATCCCTTGGGCTGATGCTCCTCGATGAACAAGTCGCGCACGACGACGACCAGCGCCGTGAGCAGCACCTGCACGGTGGGGAGGAGCGGCATGATATTAACGTCCATCGCGCTTCGACTCCCTGCGGGTGCCGTGATCGGTGGTCACGGGCGTAGCGGTAATCGTGGCCATGCGCTTCAAAGTCAATTCGACGGCCGGTTGCATGCGCTGCAAAAACGGCTGCGGGTAAACACCCATCAGCACAATCAAAAATAAAATAGGCGCGAGCAGACAAATTTCCCGGCTATTCAAATCCGCCAACTTTTCATTCGCCGCATTGGTCAACGGACCGAAAATAACCCGGCGGAACATCCACAACATATAAATCGCCCCGAGGATAACACCGGTGGCGGCCGCCGCTGTCCAAAGCGGCCTTACGTTGAACGAGCCGAGCAAAATGAGGAATTCGCCGACGAAACCATTCAACCCCGGCAAGCCGATGGAAGAAAAAGTCACCACCATCAGCATGACGGAAAATACCGGTAGCTGTTTCCACAGACCGCCGAATTCATCGATCAGCCTGGTATGGCGCCGGTCGTAGATCATGCCGACCAAAAGAAACAGCGCGCCGGTGGACAGACCGTGGTTGAGCATCTGGTATAAACCGCCTTGCACGCCCTGGAGATTCAAAGCGAACAAGCCGAGCATGACAAAGCCGAGATGGCTGACCGAGGAGTATGCGACCAATTTTTTAATATCGCTTTGCATCATCGCGACCACGGCGCCATAGATAATTCCAATCACTGCGAGCGCAACGATGATCGGTCCCGCAGCCAAAGCGGCGTCGGGAAAAAGCGGCATGGCGAAGCGCAGAAAACCGTAGGTGCCAAGTTTGAGCAGCACGCCCGCAAGTATCACTGAGCCGGCCGTCGGCGCCTCCACATGGGCGTCCGGCAGCCAGGTGTGAAAAGGGAAGAGCGGCACTTTGATTGCGAAGGACAGGGCGAAGGCGAGAAAAAGCCACCCTTGTTGGTCGACGGGAAGATGCAGTCCGTAGAGTTTTAGCAAATCGAAAGTGAGCGCCTGCTCCGTTTGGGCATAACGTGTCGCCAGATAGATGATCGCGACCAGCATAAGCAGACTGCCCGCCATCGTGTAGATGACGAATTTCAGCGCTGCGTAAATGCGCCGCGTCCCGCCCCACACACCGATCAGGAAATACATCGGCACCAGCATGACTTCCCAGAAAACATAGAAAAGGAAGAGATCCAGCGCCACGAATGCGCCGAGCATGCCGGTCTCCAGCAGCAGCATGAAAATCAGATATTCTTTGACCTTATCCTGCACCGACCACGACGCGAGTATGGCGATCGGCATGAGCAAAGTCGTGAGCAATACGAGGAATACACTGATGCCGTCGATGCCAACGATATATTGAATCCCGAAGGCGGGCATCCACGCGACGCGCTCCACCAATTGCATGTCGCCGCTTTTACCGTCAAAGAGTTGGAGAATTTTCATCGACCAGAGGAAATCGAGCCCGCTTGCGAAGAGCGCAAGCGCGAAAAGTGTGGGAGTTTGCCGCCGCGGCGTAAAGAGCAGCAGCCCTGCCCCGAGCACGGGGATAGCCAGCAATATGCTCAGATGACCGATCGCTAGACCGAACATAATTAAGATTGACCGGAATAATAGGCTAGCAGTGCCAGGGTTCCGACCAGCAGCCCCGCCGCGTAATGTTGCACGTTGCCCGTCTGCAGCCCGCGCCAGACCTGGCTCGACCCGCGCGTGACCGCCGCGACGCCGTTAACCGTACCGTCGATCACCCAGGGATCGATGAAGCGGGCGAAGAAGTCAGAGATTGCCGTGAACGGCCGAACGAAAACATGATCATAAATCTCGTCGACGTAGTACTTGTTGAGCGAAAGACGATAAAGCAAGCCACCCGCGCCGGCGCGCTGTTCAACCTCGGTACCGGCGCGCCCGTACTTCGCGTAGGCGAAGTAAATCCCCACCGCCACAACGGCAAGCGTTAACAAGGTCACGATAACTTCCGTGCCCACGGAACCTTCGTGGGCTTCGGCCGCGCCGAAGACCGGCCGCAGCCAAAGATCCCAACGGTTACCCCAGAGATACTCCGGCGCTCCCAACCAACCCGTGAAGATCGAACCAAACGCAAGTATCATCAACGGCAAGGTCATAACCGCGGGCGATTCATGAAGATGCGCTTTGGCATGATCGTTGGCTCGGCACTCGCCGTGAAATACCATGAAAAGTTGCCGGAACATGTAGAAGGCCGTCATCCCGGCGGTGATCAAACCGATACCCCAGAGTGCCGTCGCGCCGTGGCTAAAGGCCTGCCATAAAATCAAATCTTTGGAGAAAAAGCCCGCCGTCAACGGCGCGCCGGCAATCGCCAAAGTCGCGACGACATAGGTCCAGTAGGTCTGCGGCATGTGCGCTTTGAGCCCGCCCATCTTGCGCATGTCCTGTTGACCATCCAACGCATGAATGACGCTGCCCGAGCCGAGGAAAAGACAAGCTTTGAAAAACGCGTGAGTGAATAGATGAAAGATAGCGGCGCTGAATGCGCCCACCCCGACGGCGATGAACATGTATCCGAGCTGGCTCACGGTAGAATAAGCCAAGACCTTCTTAATATCGTTTTGCGTGAGCGCAATGGTCGCTGCGAAAAATGCCGTCGCCGCACCGATCCAAGCGATGAGCGACAAAGTCGACGGCGCCAGGACGAACAGAAAATGCAGCCGCGCGGTCATATACACACCGGCCGTGACCATGGTCGCCGCGTGGATCAACGCGCTCACCGGCGTCGGCCCGGCCATGGCGTCGGGCAGCCAAACGAACAGCGGAAGCTGGGCCGACTTGCCGGTGGCGCCGACAAAAAGCAGCAAGGTAATCACACCGATGCTGGCCGGACTAAGCATCGACGCGTGCTTTTGCAACTCGAGAAAGTCGAGTGTCCAGATACCCTGGCGGCCCAATTCCGTCACCAGCAGAAAGATTCCGAGAATAAAGCCGAAATCTCCGATGCGGTTAACGATGAACGCCTTGTTGCCGGCAATCGCGTTGTTGGAATCGTGGTACCAAAAACCAATTAAGAGATAGGAACAAAGACCGACGCCTTCCCAGCCAACAAAGAGGATTAGGAGATTGTCGCCCATCACTAGCGTGAGCATGAAGAAGATAAATAGATTGAGATAAATGAAAAACCGCACCATCCCCTCGTCGTGCTCCATGTAGCCGAGGGAATAAATGTGAATCAGAAAGCCGATGCCGGTGACGATCAGCAACATCACTGCCGTAAGCGCGTCGACTTGAAATGACAAATTTACTCTGAAGGAACCAGAATCGATCCAGGTATAAATAGAGTCACGAAAAATCCCGTTCGACGGCAGCTGCCAGAAGACATAGAGCGCGAGAGCGAAGGAAGCCCCCACCGCGGCGCACGCCAGGGCGCCGGCAAACTTTTTGCCCAAGGCGCGACCCCAGAAAAGGTTGCATACGACGGCAAGCAGCGGGATCAGCGGAATCCAGCGCAGAAGATTGTAGTCTGCCAAGACGAGCTGGTTAGTTACCATTTGAGTAGCTGCATATCCTGCGGATCGAGGCTGCGGCGCTGCCGATAAACCGAGATGATGATCGCCAGGCCGATCACCGCTTCCGCCGCGGCTACCGCCATGACGAAAAAGACCGCCACCTGCCCGACCATCGAACCGAGATAACGGGAAAAGGCGATGAAGGTTAGATTGACGGCATTAAGCATCAATTCGATGGACATCAAGACGACGATCAAATTGCGCCGGATGAGGACGCCGACCACGCCGATGGCGAATACGACGGCGCTCAGAATGAGATAATAATTGACGGGCAACATCAGACCGACCGCTCCCGTTTCGCCAGCACGACCGCGCCGACGATCGCCACCAATAGTAAAACCGAGGCGATCTCGAAGGGCAGAACGAAATCGTTGAAAAGACTCTTCGCGAGCATTTCCGGACTGCCAAAAAGTTCAGTCGACGCCACCGGATCCGCCGCCGGTTCGTTGTTGAAAAACAAGGGCACCAACATGGCGCCGAGCAACACAGCCAACAGCGACGCAAAACTCCACCAAGCAGCTCGCGGTCGCTCCAAGACACTGGGATTAAGAAACATGATGACGAACAAAAAGAGCACCATAATGGCACCGGCGTACACCATCA
>VBKX01000600.1:0-1181 GCA_005879435.1 Deltaproteobacteria bacterium | reverse complement strand
GCACGACATTGCGGAGAAACACCACCAGCAGCGACGAGATCACCAGGAGGCCAGCTAACAGGAAAAACCCGAAGGTTGAAGCGTCCATAACTTACTGTGCAGCAACGATGACAATCGCGGTGATCACGACGTTGATCAGAGCCAACGGCAGCATCATCTTCCAGCCGAGGCGCATCACCTGGTCGTAACGAAAGCGCGGCACGCTCCAGCGCAAAAGGATCTGCAACCAGCAAAAAAAGATGACCTTCACTGTAAATGCAACCAATTGGAGAACGACGATCACCAGATGCGGCAGCAGCCAAGTCGCGCCCCCGGGGAAGTGAAATCCGTCGCGCATCAGATAGGGCACTTGCCAGCCGCCGAAGAACAATGTGGTGATCAAGCCCGCCGCAGTGACGATCTCGGCGAATTCGCCGGCGAAGAACATGAGAAATTTACCGCCGGAGTATTCGACGTGGTAACCGGCGACGAGCTCCGATTCGCCTTCCGGCAGGTCGAAGGGAATCCGTTTGGTCTCGGCCACCGCAGCGGTAAAAAAGAGTAAGAATCCCAACGGCTGGAGAAAGATGCCCCAGGCGGGGAGCCAACCGATAATCGGCCGCAAGAAGCTTAGCCATTGCGGCAACAGCTCGCGAATCAGCGTGCCTTGGTCGCGCGCGATTTCTTGCAGCTCGAGGGTGCCATAAATCATTAGCACACCCATCACCGACAGCCCCATGGCGACTTCGTAGGAGATCATCTGCGCCGAGCCGCGCACGCCGCCGAGTAAGGAAAATTTATTGTTCGACGCCCAGGCGCCGATGACGATGCCGTAAACACCGAGCGAGCCCATGGCAAAAACGTAAAGAATGCCGATGTTGAGATTGGCGACTTGCAAGTTGATCATGCGGTCGCCGATGATGAGCACATCGCCAAAAGGAATCACGGCGAAAGTCACTAGCGCCGGAAACAGCGCCATGCAAGGCGCCAATGTATGCAGCAGCTTGTCGCCGGCCGGAGGAATGAAATCTTCTTTGGTGAGAAACTTGAGCGGATCGGCGAGCAGCGTGTTGACTAGTCCCATGCCGGCGAAACCGAAGATCGAAGCGCGATTGGCGCCGATGCGGTCCTGAATCAGTGCGCTGCCCTTGCGCTCGACCCAGCCCAGGATGCCGGCCAGGTTCAGCACCATGAAGACAACG
>VBKX01000599.1 GCA_005879435.1 Deltaproteobacteria bacterium | reverse complement strand
ATCTTCCAAACCGTGACGATCCCCGAAGGCTTAACGGTGAAGGAAATTGCGACGCTACTGGAGAACATGCAGATTGCGAGCAAGGAGAAATTTCTCGCTGAGGCTGCCGATCCGAATCTACTGGCCGGGCTCGGCCTGCAAGACAAGGGACTCGAGGGATACTTGTTTCCGAGCACGTACCACTTTGTTCCGGCGACTTCGGAACGCGATATCATTCTTACGATGGCAGAGCAGTTTCGCAAAATGACGCAGCCCCTATTTGTCCAACGCGATGGCGGGTTTAAATTGACAAGTCACGAAACCCTCACGCTCGCGTCGATAATCGAAAAGGAAACAGGAGTCGAGGCGGAGCGTCCATTGGTTTCCGCCGTTTTCCATAATCGCCTCAAGCGCCAGATGGCGCTGCAAAGTGATCCAACGACTATCTACGGACTTAAAGCTTTCAACGGCAACTTGACCCGACGCGATCTCAATGATCCAAACCCCGCGCTTCATCCTGCGAATGTGCCGTATCTGTACTTCGTGTCAAAAAACGACGGCACCCACTTGTTCTCCGAAACGATCGAGGCACACAACCAGGCAGTAAAAACCTACCAACCCGTTCGCGAACCGCCGATGCGCGCCAAATCCCGGGGACGTTAACGGGCTTTTCGCGCTTCAGCCTCCTTCCCCAACATGTTATAGTTTTTTAAATGCCCGCATCGTCTAACCGTCAGGCTCGCGATCGACCCGAAAATCTCGTCCGTAGTGTAACGGCGAAACTCAGGTACCATATACTTTGGGATTCGTTGTGTATTTGTATTCCGCCTGTAGCGGCGGCGGCTTATGTTGTTTTGCTTTTGTTTCAAACGGCGCGGCTCGGCGAGAGCGCAACAATAGTAAGCGAAACACTTGTCGGCGTGTTAGGATTGTGGGCCATAGTGCGACGCTATCGGCCGTTGGTGCCGAATGTTTCGGCCGCCGCGCAAATGGTTGACCAGCAGGCGGGAGCGAAAGATCACTTTCTCACTTTGTCGACCCTTGATCCCGAGAATTGTCCGCCGTCTCTCTGGTCTAGGCTGTACCGGGACGCCGCCGGTTTTGTCGACCGAATCGAGCCCAGACGCGATTTTCCGTATAAGGTCAAACGCTCGGCATACTGGTCCGTCGGGGTCTCGATTGCCGCGGCTATTTTGATCCATGTTCTAATGCCGCTCACCCTGCCCATCGCTCATTCCGGCACGCTTCAAGACCAGCTTCATGAATTGGCTCAAGAGTTGTCGGCAAAACCGGAACTTAGAACACTGGCCCAGGAACTCGAAACGCTTGCGGCAAAGGTCGGAGATCCAAAAACGACGCGGGAAGAAAAACAAGCGTTGGCTCAACAGCTCGAGAAAAAAATTGAAGAACAGCAGAAGAAAGAAGAGCAAAAGGACAGTCGCGATCTGCTCGGACAAGCGGCGAGCGCGTTGGAAGGCATGGAGCAGCAACAGGTTGCAAGCGGAAACGAACAACAAAAAGACCAACAAAAGGGCGCCGGCGGCATACAAAGCAATCTGCCGCGGCAAGGCCAAGGTGAAAGTAAACAAAACCAGGGCGGCAGTGGTGACAGCAAAAGTGATTCGAGCGCTCAGCTGAGCCCCGATTTGCAACAGGGAAAAAGCGGCCAGGGAAATCCGAAGGAGCCTGGTCTGGAAAAAAATCAGCAGCAGGGTGATGCCCAGAAAAATAATCAACCCGACCCTAACCGACCGGGTAAAGAACAGAACAAGGAGCAAATGGGCAAGACCCAAGGCGGCTCAAAAGAAGGCGCCGGCAGAGAAAAAGCGTCAGAGGAGCCGCCGCCGCAAGGCGCCCCGCCCGCCGACCGATTCTATCAGACCGGTGAAGGCAAGGATGGGATCAAGGGCGCGCGCTATGTGACTGTCCAATTGCCGGAGGAAATCGCAGCCGATGCGAAAGGTGAAAGCCGTACTACTAAAGAATCTAAAGGCGGTAAGGCTCGGACGCAGGTTCCCGTCAGCAATGTGCCGCTACCTGCCCATGTTCCCAATGCGGCGACCGAGAAGCAGCAGGTACCGATCGAATATCGCGGCATGATTCGCTGATCGAGAAAGGAAGGGTAATGGACCCCGAGCAATTTCAAGAAGTTTTTAAACGCCTTGAGACGGAGGTGCAGAAGGTTATCGTCGGTCACGACGATCTGATTCGAAAAGTCCTGATCGCTTTCTTCGGCGGCGGGCACGTATTGCTCGAAGGTGTGCCGGGTCTAGGAAAGACGTTGCTGGTTAAATCATTGAGCCGCGCGCTCGGGATGTCGTTCAAACGAATTCAGTTCACTCCTGACTTGATGCCTTCGGATATCGTGGGAACCGAAGTGCTCACCGAGACCAACGGCCGGCGGGAATTTCAGTTCAAGCAGGGGCCGATCTTCGCTCACGTCGTTCTGGCCGACGAGATCAATCGAGCCACACCAAAAACTCAATCGGCGGTACTTGAAGCGATGGAAGAAAAACAAGTGACGGTATTCGGCGAGTCGCATATTCTCGCGTCGCCTTTTATCGTGCTCGCCACACAGAATCCCATCGAGCTCGAAGGCACCTATCCGTTGCCGGAAGCGCAGCTCGACCGCTTCTTCTTCAAACTTCTGGTCACGCCCCCGGCCCCGGCGGAACTCAGGGAGATACTGAAGCGCACCACCGGCACGGAAACCGGAGATGCCGCGAAAGTGCTGCCGGACGATGATGGCGAACTGGTCAACGCTATGAAGCAACTCCTGCGCCAGGTTATGATCGCGCCGCCGATCGAAGACTATGTCGTTCGATTAGTGCACGCGACACACACCGAAAGTCAGAACGGCGGGCCCGCGAAAACATCGGTAAAGCAATACATCCGTTTCGGTTCGAGTCCGCGCGGCGCGCAGTCGGTCATTCTCGGCGCCAAAGGCAATGCTCTCGCCGAAGGCCGGGTGCACGTGAGCTACGAAGATGTCGAGAAAATTATCTTACCGGCGTTGCGCCACCGCATTATCCTCAACTTTCAAGCGGAAGCTGAGAACGTCAGCGCCGATCAGGTGATCACCGATGTGATCAAGCAGGTGCCGCGGAATTAGGTCTTGATAATGTGGATGAAGTCACTTATTAATCTTATTCTTAATCGCCGGGAGCGATTTTAGATAGGCCGCGATCGCCAGCGCGTCTTCTTTCTTCATGTCCTTATAGCCGCCCGAAGTTCCTTGGATGACTTCGTACATCAACCCCTGTACGTTATCGAGATCCGGCTTAGTGCCCGTGCGCAACAACTCCACGATGTCCTCTTGTTTCCAGTC
>VBKX01000597.1 GCA_005879435.1 Deltaproteobacteria bacterium | reverse complement strand
AATTGGTTCAGCAAGATTTATTCTTGACCCGCGATCTGCGCCAGCTCGCCGACGCCTTGGCGAAAGGCAAAGTGGCTTTGGCGTTTGGCCTAGGTCGAAGTCAAACCGAACCGTTTATCAAGGCGGGACTGCCGATCAAACCTGCGCCCGTGACGAAAGAGGGACTGCCTGCAAGCAACAGCTTCGGCGTTCTCGGCATCATCAAAGATCCACCTCACCCCAACGCCACCAAGGTTTTTATCAACTGGTTTCTGAGTCGTGAGGGTCAAGACTGGTACGGCAAAATCATGCAGAACGGCACGCGGCGACTCGATGTTAATACGCAATGGTTGAAAGACTTGGGCATCTCGGCGGCAAAGGACGCGCTCACCGTGCAGGAATACAACCGAGTGCGAAACCATCTCGAAGATAAATACACCAACGTCAGAATTCCCGCCGGGAAATTTGCCGAGACGATACTGCACTAACCCCGCGGGGTTTGACCGCACGCTGCGGTATTCAGCGGAGCAAAAAAACGGCATGATCGACGAATTATTCGACGAGTGGTTTCAAGGCACAGGATAGTTTGCGGAGGTGCTGCATGAAATTTGCCCCGATACTTTTGAGCGGCCTCGTTTATTCTCTGATCGCGTCAGCGTCAATTACGATTTGCGGCGCAGCCACGGTCGATCAGATCACTCTTTACAATAAGCCGGTCCGGCAAAAAATTCTCGTCGACGGCGCGCGCAAGGAAGGCAAGATCTCGTGGTACACGTCGTTGATCGTCGATCAAGTCGTGCGTCCGGTAAAGGAGGCCTTAACGGCTCGTGCAAAAAATGTTCGCGGAGTATCAGGGGAAACGTTATGAAGTCGATATCGTCGACGGTACGGTCACGGCGCCTATGGTAAAAAATGGTGGTTATTTGCAGCGCTTCTATTCGCCCCATCTCGCCGAATATCCCGCGGAGCTGAAAGATCCGCAGGGCTATTGGGGCGTGAGCAACGTCTATTATTTCGCGCTCGGCTACAATACGCGCATGGTGAAGCCCAATGAAGTGCCCAAGACCTACGAAGACCTGCTCAACCCGCGCTGGAAAGGGCAAATGATGTGGTCGACGAGCCGCGGCTCGGGCGCGCCGATGTTTATCGGAAACGTTTTGCAGACGATGGGACCGGAAGCGGGCAAGGCATATTTGCAGAAACTAAAAACGCAGAACGTAGCGAAGACGACGGCGAGCAATCGACAGCTGCTAGACCTGGTGATCGCAGGTGAGTATCCGATCGGCCTGCATATCTTTCATCACCATGCCCATGTCAGTAAGACCGCCGGCGCGCCGGTCGATTGGTACGCGCTGGAACCGGCGTCGGCGACCATCAACACGATCTCTCCGGTGACGCGCTCGCCGCACCCGCATGCGACTATGCTCTTCCTTGACTTTATCCTGTCGGAGGAGGGACAGAAAGTTATTCAAGCCGTTAACTATCTGCCGTCCCATCCGAAGGTTCCGGCGAAACAGCCCGATCTGAAACCGGGAGGCGGGCGCTTCAAGAGAGTGCTCTACTTTACGCCGGATTCGCAATTGAACGAAGGCAATGCATGGGTCGATTACTTCGAGAAGAATTACTTGAAATAGTCGGGCGAGCCATCATAAGTTGATCTAAGGTCGATGCGCAAAAGCGACCCTCACATTTTCGGTGGTCGACGTAGCGCAGGAATCATTAACAAACGGCAAAGTTCAAAGTGGAGCATCGCGGAGTTCGTTCTCGCGATGACGCTGGCCGCGTTTTTTCAACTTCAATCACTGAACGGCGCGTCGGTTGAAGATGTCGCGCTATTGAAAGCCGCTGACCGGCAAAAAATTCTCGTCGAAGGCGCGAAGAAGGAAGGCAAGCTTTCTTTCTACACGACGTTGATTGTTGAGCAGGTCGTGCGGCCGCTCAAGGACGCCTTCGAGAAGGAGTATCCCTTCATCCAAGTCGAATTTTTCCGCGGCAACTCCGATCGCATCACGCAAAGACTTTTCGCCGAATACCAAGCCAAGCGCTACGCCGTGGACGTGGTCGACGGCAGTTCGACGACGACGATGGTTCAGCGCGCCGGCTACCTGCAAAAATTTTTCTCGCCGCATCTCGCCGAATATCCCGCGGGTGTGAGTAACGTCTATTTCCATACCCTGGGCTACAACACCCGCATGGTGAAGCCGAACGAAGTACCTCGAACGTACGAGGAGCTATTAAATCCACGATGGAAAGGGCAGATGATTTGGTCCACGGGACGCGGCGGTGGCGGGCCGCTCTTCGTAGGCAACCTGTTCCAAACGATGGGTGAAACTGCTGGGAAGGTCTACCTGCAAAAACTCAAAGCACAGAATATTGCCAAGAGCACCGCGAGCGCACGTCAGGTCCTCGATCTCGTTATCGCCGGGGAATATCCGCTCGTTCTCGTCATCTTCAATCATCATGCCTATATCAGCAAGACGGCGGGTGCGCCGTCGGAATGGCTGCCTTTGGAGCCGGTTGCGGCGACGATCAGCACGATTGGCTTGCCGAAATTTGCGCCGCATCCGCACGCGGCTTTGCTGTTTCTGGATTTCGTCATTTCGAAACGAGGGCAGAAGATTTTCCAACTATCAAATTATCTGCCGTCGCATCCCGAAATGCCCGCGATTCAAGCGGATCTGAAACCGGGCGGTGGCCGGTTCAAACGCGTCAATTATATGAATCCCGAAGTACAGTTCGACAAGGGTAACGAGTGGGTGGAGTATTTTCAGAAAAACTTTGTTCAGTGATCCATTTCGTCCGAGATGACAGTCGCTTTTTCGAGGGCCGATTACCTTGACAAGGAAGGGTTCTCAGACTAGCTTCGCAGCAGAAATCACCGCCTTGATTTTAGAAGGGGACTGAGAGATGGCCAAAATCCAGCGGTCATGGATCGTCGTTATCGCAATCGTGGCTGGACTCGCCGACGGAGCGATAACGCACCGAGTCATGGCCGCGACGGTGGAAGAGATCGCGCTGATGAACCGTGCCGACCGGCAAAAGGTTCTCGTCGAGGGAGCAAAGAAAGAGGGAAAGGTTTCCTGGTACACGACGCTGATCGTCGATCAGGTGGTGCGGCCTGTGAAAGACGCTTTCGAGAAAGAGTACCCATTTCTGCAGGTAGAATTCTTCCGCGGCAACGCCGAACGCCTGGTGCAAAAGATGCTCGCTGAGTATCAAGCCAAGAGATACGACGTCGACATTATCGACGGCACGGTGTCGCCGACAATGGTCCGGCGAGCGAATTTATTACAGCGATTCTATTCGCCGATGCTGGCGGAATATCCGGCCGATTTGAAAGACGCCCAAGGGTTTTGGGGAACGACCAATCTTTATTTTTTCGCAACCGGCTACAACACGCGCATGGTCAAGCCGAATGAAGTTCCGAAAACCTACGAAGACTTACTCAACCCGCGCTGGAAAGGTCAGATGATGTGGTCGACGAGCCGCGGCTCCGGTGCGCCGATCTTCATCGGCACGATTCTGGGCACAATGGGAGCGGAAGGCGGGAAAACTTACTTACAAAAATTGAAGGCGCAAAACATTGCCAAGACCACTGCGAGCAATCGCCAAGTTTTGGATTTGACGATCGCCGGCGAATATCCCTTGGCGCTGCAAATATTCAATCATCACGCTTTTATCAGCAAATCGGCGGGGGCGCCGGTGGATTGGCAGCCGCATGAACCGGTGACCGCAACCATTCAAACGATTGCCCTCGCAAAAAACTCAGCGCACCCGCACGCCGCGATGCTCCTCCTCGATTTCGCGATGTCGGAGAGGGGTCAAAAGGTTTTTCAGCAATCGAACTACTTACCTTCGCACCCGAAAGTTCCGGCGAAGCAGGTCGATTTGAAACCGGGCAATGGACGGTTCAAGCGTGCCTACTATATCAACCCAGATGCGCAGTACGACAAAGGCAATGACTGGGTGGATTATTTTAACAACATATTTGTGAAGTAGCGGCGCATCGTGGCCAAGCAACAATCGACCAAGACCATCGGCGTGCCGCTGAAAACCCGCACCTCGGGTGGACTTTGGTCGCTGGGAACGACTTTTAATTTTGATGTTGCGACTATCGTGATGATCATCGTATCGGTCGTCACCGGTTATCTTGTTTTGCCGCCGCTCTATTCCGTCATCCAAACCAGTCTGTTCACGACCAAGCTCACCGGTGAGATCGATGAGTTCACGCTCCGCTATTATCAAGATCTGCTGCGCGAGCTGCAGGTCATTGGCCCGTTTCTGAACACATTCTATTTTTCTTTGGGCAGCGCGCTTCTGGCGACCCTGCTGGGCGGCTCAATCGCTTGGATCGTCACGCGCACGGACAGTCCGCTGCGCGGCTTGGGTTATTTTACCGCGTTCGCTTCCTTCGGCACTCCTTTTATTCTTTACACCATCGGCTGGTTATTGTTGCTGGGCAGGGCAGGGCCGGTCAATTATTGGCTTAAAACCGTGCTGGATCAGCCGGGCCCGGTGGTCAACATTTATTCGCTGTTCGGCATGATTTTCATCGAGTCGTTGCTGTGGTCGCCTTTTGTCTTTCTCATGTTGGCGGCCACGTTCCGCTCCATGGATCCTTCGCTGGAAGAAGCTTCATCGGTTTGCGGCGCACGGGTTTGGCAGACCATGCGGCGAATATCGCTCCGGCTGATGCTGCCGGCGTTCTTTTCCGTGATGTTGTTGATCTTCATCCGATCCTTCGAGTCCTTCGAGATTCCCGCACTGGTCGGACTTCCCGGCGACATCCGCGTGCTGACCACGTCGATCTACCTCGACGCGCAGAAGCTGCCGCCGAAGTATGGCAGCGCCGGCGCGTTCTCGGTGCTGTTGATGCTGGTGGTGGCGGCGACGCTCTATTTCTATTTCCGCATCACTCGCGAGGGCGATCGTTTTCACACGGTGACGGGTAAAGGTTACCGGCCCAAACTGATTAACCTCGGCCGCTGGCGTTATCTCACAGCGTCGGCGTTAGTATTTTATTCCGTCGTGCTGCTCGTGCTGCCTTTTCTCATTATTCTCTGGGCGTCTTTGTTGCCGTATTACATGCAGCCGTCCATCGAAGCGATGGCCAAATTCACAGTGAAAAATTACATCACGGCGCTTCATTTCCCGAAAGTCACCGACGCGATCAAAAACAGCATCCTGCTCGGGCTCGGCAGCGCCAGCGCGGTGATGTTACTCACCTTGTTTGCCTCTTGGCTTCTGGTGCGGACCAAAATGCGCGGACGGTGGCTGCTCGACTTGCTGACGACGCTGCCGCTGTTGTTCCCCGGCATCGTCATGGGGTTGGCGATCCTGCGCTTTTATCTGTTCGTGCCGATTCCCGTGTACGGCACGCTGTGGATTCTCTTGATCGCTTTCGTCACCCGCTACATCCCTTACGGCATTCGCTATACTCATTCGGCCTGGCTGCAGTTGCACAAGGAACTCGAAGAGGCTTCTTACGTGTCCGGCGCGTCTTGGTTCAACTCCATGCACCGCATCGTCGTGCCGCTGATCACGCCGTCGTTTCTCGGCGGCTGGGTATTTATTTTTCTA
>VBKX01000598.1 GCA_005879435.1 Deltaproteobacteria bacterium | reverse complement strand
TGTAGACCTTGAGCGTCCCATTCTTGATGATCTTCGAAGATAGCAGAGCAGAGGCCGCGATCGGCACGATCTGGTCGTCGTCACCGTGAAGGACCAAAGTCGGCACGTCGAATTTCTTGAGATCCTCGGTGAGATCCGTTTCGGAAAACGCTTTGATACAAAAATAGGATGCGGGAAAACCGGCCATCATTCCCTGGAGCCAAAATGACTCGCGCACGCCCTCCGAGATCTTTGCGCCTGGCCGGTTGTAACCGTAGAAGGGCAGGCTGAGATCCTTCCAGAACTGCGAGCGATCGGCCACGACTCCGGCGCGGATCTGATCAAACGCCTCCATCGGCGTGCCGGCTGGATTTGCAGATGTCTTAAGCATTAGCGGCGGTACCGCTCCGATCAGTACGGCTTTGGCCACACGCTTCGTGCCGTGGCGGCCGATATAGCGGGCGACTTCACCACCGCCCGTGGAGTGGCCGACGTGGATCGAGTCCTTCAGGTCGAGCGCTTCGAGCGGCCGTGACCGCGCCGATCGTGGGCGATGCAGCGGTAGCCGCGGGAGGCCAGATAGAACATCTGGTCCTCAAAGGCGTCTGCGCTCAGCGGCCAGCCGTGGCTGAATACGATGGGCTGACCTTTGCCCCAGTCCTTGTAGTAGATCTCGACGTCTTTGGAATTTTCCTTGCCGACACTAACGTATGGCATGGGTGCTCTCCTTATTCCGAACAAATTTGAAATCAGTCCGGTTTTTAACGCCTACTTTGCTGTGTTGCGACGGCAACAACCAGTTTTCCGCGGCCGCGCTTTGTTCCACCTCGCCCGCGTGAGCCGGCGGACGCCTGAGCGAACGGCAGCGCCGCATCCACGACCGCATGAAGATGACCTGCGTCCATCAGATCGCCAATCTGGATTAACTATTCATGATTCGGCTCAACGATAAAAACACCGGTTTCAACTTTTCTCCCTTTGTGGACTAGTGACGACGCGCGCTTCCGGCGATTAACTCCCGCCGCCGCCGCCGTCGGAACCACCACCACCTCTTCGTGCCTCGTCGCGCCGCGCTCTATCGATCTCCTCGTCGAACTGACGACCGATGTACTCGCCTGCCATGGTCAGCTGTGCATCATCCAGTTTCGCGGCTAATGATTTTCGAATGTCATTGCGAATCTGCATGCCGGGATCCCAATAGAACCCGTAGACGCGGTCCGCTGCGATGTACTCAAGCGTGTCATCGATCGTTCTAAGGCCGTCGTCGATTTCTTTACGACCGCGCTCGCGCTCGCCGGTCTTTAACATCGCGATCCCAAGGTACAGATGTGCGAACGGATCGTTCTTATCGAGATTGACCGCTTTTTCCAAAGTTTGCCGAGCTTCTGTGTCTTTGCCGGTTTCGAGGTATGCCCGCCCCAGGTACGCCAATACGCCCGCGCGAACCCGGTAGGGGATCTTGTAATTGGGATCGGCGTCGGCTGCCCGCATCAAGTAACCGACTGCATCGTTGGCGCGACCGGTTTGTAATGCATTGCGACCGGCTAGAACATCGCTTCCGACGCCGGAGCAACCCGAGATGAACAGCAACACTGAAAAACAGATGGGGGCAAAAACATGTTCTGGTGTCACAAATTTATCTCCTGTTTCCAGTTTCTTAGAATCCACCGGATGGTTTCGGGTTCGACCAGTCGCAATGTTCAACGTTCAACGACCAAACTCGATCTCCCATGAACCTGGAACTTTGAACATTGAACTTTGAACGCTTCCCCTCGGATGCTGGCTTTACCTCGACGCCTACTTCTTCGCCGTAAGCTCGAGACATCGCGTCAACCCACAGCGCACAAGCCACGGCCGACGCGACACCGGCAGCGATCTAGTGAATCGTTGTAAATAATTGTTCATCGTTAATCCTCTAGTAATCTCCGCTAACCGCTTAGTGTCCGCTAGACCTTAGGCTTCTCTATCCTTTTCACGGATGATCCACTCTCGTATGTAGGGCCAGCAATGGAGCAGCTCGGTACCGCTTTCTTCGCAGGTATTCAGAAATCGAATGGCCTCGACATCCACAAGCGTCACTCCGTCAAGGTCCAACGCAATCCGTGACTGATCACCATCCATTTGCGTCTTCAATTGAGCGAGATGCTCCGATCGCAGTCGACCGCTTAGGCGAATGACCGTCTTTCGCCCATCGGAATCTTTTTCGATCTTCAATGTCATCTGCGATTTCTGTGACGTGAACGGCACAATAAGCTGCAATGACGAGACCACACGTAACTTTCTGAAATGTTTACGCTGAGCATCGAAGAGACTGCCGAATTTTCAGCATTTGCTGAATTGTCGGCAAAAGATCAGTCTCTTCGGCACCTCGGCTAAATTAAGATAAACGAGGGTCGGGCTGGCATGCATGCGTCAATCCTGTGCGGGCTCCGTTAGCTTAGCGAGTCGATGCCGGAAATAGCTCTTCCAGCTTCCGGGAAGCGTCGCCACTTCAATAGCACGACGAAGCAATCCGACATTGTGTTTCTCGTGGGTATAAAGTGCGGTGATATCGCTGACCCTTAAACTGTCTTTGCTTTTTTCGATGAGTTCGATCGGATCACCCATTCCGACTCCGCTCTGTTGCAGCACCGCGAAATAGAAACCCGTGCGCTCGCTCGCAAGGAATCTTTTGACGACGTCAGGGCGACCGAATCGGATGCCGAGCTTGTAACAGGGCATGCGCGGCTCGGTCGCCATCACCATGGCAGAGCCGACGCGAAATTTGTCACCAATATTTACCTCGGATTCAAAAAGCCCCGCGGTCGTGAAGTTCTCGCCGAACATGCCCCAGGGTAGCTTCATCTCAGGGAATTCGTGTTTCCAGTAGTCGTAATGTTCGGACGGATAGACGTAAACCGCCTTGCTGGGTCCACCGTGGACCGAAAGATCAGCCTTCGATCGCCGTCGAGGTTGAGGGTTCTCAGCATGACCCGGTTCGCCACCGGCTCTTTGAAAATTCCCGTCGATACCGGAGCGCCATTACTCATGACTACCCCTGGGAGACCGACATTGACGGAGATGAGCTTCATGTCGGATTGCATACGGATGCCCCATCCCGCTGACCAACGCCTCGGCGTGGCGGCGGACGCTGATCGGCGGCGACACGCGCCGGCAAGGTCGCGGCGCTTTATCTAACACGTCATCAACTTTGGTATTTTCGTCGTGACGGCTTGTGATCGCGCACACGCTGGCGAGTTAAGACGTCATTAAGCACCCATGACACCACCATGTACGCGCCGGCTGGATCACGGATGACCGGCATAACCTCGTCCGCCACCGCGACGATGAGATCGCCCAAGGTAGTCTTGATAACTTTTCGCTGCCGCATCTTTTTCTCCTCCACGCACAGTCCGAATAGGTATCCCTTCGGTTACTGCTAATGCTGATTTCAGCTTTTTTTTAGATTGGTTGCATCAGGAATGGCAGCAAGCTGCGTACCAAACTCGACGGAAGGCTTAAAAATATCCGTATCTTACGAAATCGGGACTTTAGGATTTGCGAGGAGAGATTGTTACGAAGGATACGTGCCTATTTATCGGCAAGTGTCGAAATATCGACTCTGCTGCGGTGAGGAATTCAAATCTTATCATCCGAGTATGAAGACTTGAGTGCTTTATCGTCAGCGAGTGGCGTTGACGGAGATATGCTGATGATTCATTTTGGGGTCGCGTTCTTTATTCCAGACACTTTTTTAAAGTCGTGGCATTGACGACCTCCATCACAGATTGCTAATCCGTTCATCTATTGAAATCTTGGCAATTCGACAGATACGCTAGATTAAAAAGCACGACCCCCTTCTCCGACCCCTCCTTCGGTTGGCGGATGCAGGGATCAGGCTCTTGCCGGTGAGCGGCGGAGCCATTCGTCGAGACCGATGCCGCCGAGGCGCGCTTCCTTCAACGGCACGAGCGAGCGCTCCTCGACACGGCCGCCGAAGTATCG
>VBKX01000596.1 GCA_005879435.1 Deltaproteobacteria bacterium | reverse complement strand
AGGTCAGTTCGGCGTTGGGTTTCGAAGGCGAAGGAACGTTGCGTGGGGTCGAGGTATTTATGCGCAGCTATTATCTGCACGCGGCCCAGATCAATCGACTTTCTGAGCTTATCGTGCACCGCGTCACCGAATGCGACAAGCCACGCTTCGGTGCCTCCTACGTCTTTGGCCGCACGCTGCGCGAAGGGATTCGTCTCTCGCAAGGCCACCTGACGGTTACCAAGCCCGAGGTTCTCGAAACCAGTCCGGATAATCTCATCCGCGTCTTCGACGATGCACAGAAATACAATTGTCAATTGACCCATGAAACTCGCGAGATGTTGCGTCAAAATTTACACTTGATTGACGATGATTTCCGCCGCTCGGCGGAAGCCAACGCGACGTTCTTTAGTGTACTTAAATGGAAGGAGTCGGTTTACGAAACGTTATTGGAAATGCACCGCGCCGGCGTGTTGGGCGCGTTTATTCCGGAATTCGGCCGCCTCCTTTGCATGGTGATGCATGACGCCTATCATATCTACACGGTCGATCAGCATTCGCTGCGTCTGATCAAAGAGATCGAGAGGCTCAAAGCCGGCGATTATGCCGAGAGCGCGCCGTTGCTGACGCAGTTGGCGCGCGAAGCGGAGGAGATCGAGCTGCTCTATCTCGGCCTGATGTTCCATGATATCGGCAAAGGCTTCGGCGGCGGCCATTCGGAAATCGGCGCGCACATGGTGCGGACGATTGCGCGGCGCATGCGCTTGAACGCCGATGCGGGCGCCTTGGTCGAGTTTCTCGTGCGGCACCATTTGCTGATGACCCACACCGCCTTTCGGCGCGATTTGGAGGATGAGAAAACGATTTTTGACTTCGCCAAGGTTATGGGCAGCGTGGACAATTTGAAGATGCTTTACTTGCTCACGTTTGCCGATGTCAAAGCCGTGGGCCCCGAAGTTTGGAATCCTTGGAAAGCGTCGCTGTTGGGCGAGCTCTATGTAAAAGCATTGCATCTCCTGGAGGAAGCGGAAAAGGGTGAATTCCACCGCGAGGATGTCCGTGCCGCGTTGCGCCGGGTTCAAACGAGAGTGCGGCGCCAATTATTGAAGGATTTTAAGTTGATGGACCGCTTCCGCGGCACGAGGGCAGAGTTGTCGGTCGAGCATTTTCCCGAACGCGACTGCACGGCGGTGGTCATCTGCTGCCAGGACCGTCCGGGTTTGTTCGCGTCGATCACGGGCGTTTTTTCTGCGCTCAATTTCGATATTCTCAACGCGCGGATTTTTACAGCCACCGATGGGCGGATTCTTGACGTATTTCGAATTTCCCATCGGGGGCGCGCTGAGGTCGTCACTGCGGAACAAAAATGGTTCAAATTTCGCGCTGTTCTGGACGGTGTGTTGGACGGCAAAATCGATATCGCCCACTTGGTGGAATCGTTCAAACCCTCGCTGTTATTTCAAAAAAGAGCCCCGAAGGTACCAACGGCGATCAATATCGATAATGACGCGTCCGACGATTTCACGATCGTCGAGGTGTTTACCGAGGATCGCATCGGCGTTCTGTTTACGATTACCTACAGCTTGCACCGACTCGGATTGTCGATTCATGTGGCGAAAATTTCGACCAACGTGGATCAAGCGGCCGACGTATTTTACGTGACCGATGAAGCCGGCGGGAAGATAACCGATCCCGAGCAGGTCTCGACCGTGCGTAAGTTCCTGCAGCAGAATTTAGCGCCGCAAAATGAAACCAGCGAACGACTCGTTGAGCCCCTCCATTGATCGCTTCCTGGCGATGGTGGCCGTAGAAAAGGGCCTTGCCCGGAATACGGTCGAAGCTTACGGCCGCGATCTCACCAAGCTTCTGGACTACCTCGACTCGGTGAAAATATCCCGTTGGAGCGATGTCGATGCGACCCGGATTCGCGCTTTTCTTGGTTCTCTTCGCGCCACGGGCCTGAGTTCGCGAAGCATGGCCCGCCATGCGGTAACTGTGCGGCGGTTATTTGTTTTCCTCGAAAGCGAAGGCCTGGCCAAAGATGATTCCATGCCGAAGATTTTGTTGCCGACGGCATCGAAAAAACTACCTCACACGTTATCCGGCGGTGATGTCCGCAAATTACTGGCCCAACCGGATTCATCGCAGGTCCTGGGCGCCCGTGACCAGGCGATGTTGGAACTGCTCTACGCTACGGGCTTGCGCGTGTCGGAGCTCGTCGCGCTCGAGACCCGGCAGATCAATTTCCAAGGGGATTATATTACGGTCAGGGGGAAGGGCTCTAAGGTCAGGGCCGTGCCGTTCGGCAGATGGGCGCGAGAAAAACTGACGATGTTTATCAACGAAGTTAGGCCACGACTCTTGAAGGGAAGGGTCAGCGCTTTTGTCTTTACGAACCGTTCGGGCAAGCGTCTAAGTAGGCAAGGATTTTGGAAACTGATTCGCCGTTATGCACTCATGGCCGGGATAGACAAGCGGGTGACACCGCATACGATGCGTCATTCGTTCGCAACGCACCTGCTGGAAGGCGGCGCGGACTTGCGATCGGTGCAATCGATGTTGGGGCATGCGGATATCTCAACAACGCAAATCTATACCCATGTCGACGGCGCGCGTCTAAAAAAAGTGCACCGGGAGCACCATCCGCGAGAGCGAGGCACTATAAAGAAAGGGGGAACGGAGCACTAAAGTAATGGAGTACGGGTGGAGATGGCTTGATGGACGCAGCACTCCACTGCTCAATTGCTCCGTTGCAGTTCGTTTTCGCCTTGTCTTTTCTCCGACCTTGCCGATTTGGGCGCCGCCGCTCTTAGCGCTCTTAGTGGCGGTCGTCTTTCACGAGGTCGCCCACGGTTGGGTGGCAAACCGGCTCGGCGATCCGACCGCAGCGCGACTTGGCCGGCTGACGCTCAACCCCATTGCGCATATCGATATTTTCGGCACGATCCTGGTACCTTTGATGTTGATCGTTACCAACGCTCCGTTCGTCTTCGGCTATGCTAAACCAGTGCCGGTCAATTTTAATAATTTGCGTCATCCCAAACGCGATATGATCTGGGTGGCCGCAGCCGGGCCTGCGATGAACCTCGCCCTAGCATTTGTTTTTACGATTGTCTGGAAGTCGCTTGCGCCCATGGTCGCCGGGCATGCGGACCAGCCGGGATCATCCGGCGCGGCCAATTACCTTGGCGCAGTTGTTTTAATGGCTCAAAGTGGAATTTTGATCAACGTCGTCCTGGCAATTTTCAATGCCTTTCCACTGCCTCCGCTGGACGGCGGGCGCGTCATGGTCGGCCTGCTGCCACACGCGCTATCGGTGAAGTTGGCGAGAATCGAGCCGTTCGGGTTCATTATCCTGATCGTACTCCTGATGACTCATACTTTGGACTATATCATCGATCCGCCCACAGAGTTCTTGTTGAAGCTTTATTTAGGAGCATTTTAGTCTAGGCAGTTCATGGAAACGATCGTTAGCGGTATGCGGCCAACAGGGCGGCTTCATCTGGGTCATTTGCATGGGGCGCTTAAGAATTGGCTGAGGCTTCAAGAGCAATATCAGTGTTACTTCTTCGTTGCCGACTGGCACGCGCTGACAACGGATTACGCGGCGCCGCAGGGCATTCAGCAGAGCACTATAGAAATGGTCATGGACTGGTTGAGCATTGGGCTCGATCCGGCGAAAGCAGTTTTGTTTCGTCAATCGCGGGTCAAGGAACATGCGGAGCTCCATCTGCTGTATTCGATGATTACGCCGGTGCCGTGGCTCGAACGCAATCCGACGTATAAAGAACAGATCAAAGAAATCGTCGACAAAGATCTGTCCACCTATGGATTTCTCGGCTATCCGGTCTTGCAAGCCGCCGATATTACCATTTACAAAGCAAATAAAGTTCCGGTGGGCGTTGACCAGGCGCCACACGTTGAGCTGACGCGCGAGATCGTGCGCCGCTTCAATCAGATATACCGGCCGATTTTCCCCGAGCCAGAAGTATTATTGACGGAAACGCAAAAAATGCCCGGCTTGGACGGCCGCAAGATGAGCAAGAGCTACGGCAACGCAGTGTTTCTCTCGGATACGCCGAAGGAGATCGATCAGAAATTGAGCCGTATGATGACGGATCCGGCGCGGGTAAGACGAAACGATCCGGGTGAACCGGAAAAATGTCCGGCTTTCCAACTGCACAAGGTCTACTGCACACCTCAGGAAATCGATTATGTTTCGCAAGGCTGCCGGAGCGCCGGCATCGGCTGCCTGGACTGCAAAAAAATCATGATCAAGCACGTCATCGATGATCTCGCCCCGTTTCGCGAAAAGCGCGCGTATTATCAGGATAAGCCGGGCGAAGTTGAGGCTGTTTTGGCGACGGGAAATCAGACGGCACAGAAAGCCGCCGCGGCGACGATGGACGAAGTGAGAGGAACCTTAGGGCTGTGAGCACTCACGTTCAGTTGGAAATTTTCGAGGGGCCGTTGGATCTGCTGCTCCATCTGATCAAGAAGAACGAAGTCAGCATCACCGACATTCCGATCGCGACAATCACCGAGCAGTATCTGGCGGCGCTGGATCTCATGCAGACCCTGAGTCTCGACGTCGCCGGCGAGTTCCTCGTCATGGCGGCGACGTTGATTCACATCAAGTCGCGCATGCTTTTGCCAGCGGGGGGCGACGACGAGGCCGATGAAGACGAGGGCGTCGATCCGCGCGACGAGCTGGTGCGGCGATTATTAGAGTACCAGCGATACAAGGACGCGGCCAGCGAACTGGAGCAGCGCGAGATTCTCACGCGCGACGTGTTCATTCGCGCCGCGCCTCCAATGGAGGAGACCGGCCCGCGCGGATTTCGCGAGGTTTCGATTTTTGAACTGCTGGGTGCCTTGAAGCGGGTCATCGAACGGTTGCCGAAAGACGCCGTCCACGAAGTGACCTTGGACAAAATAACCGTGCGCGAAAAGATGACCCTGCTGCTCGATAAACTGCGCATTCAGAGTCAAATCCTATTCGAAGCGCTCTTCGACGATGTGAAAACTCGCATGGAAGTCGTGGTGACGTTTCTCGCGATGCTGGAGCTTGTCAAAGTGCGGGCGATCCGCATCGTGCAAGAAGAAATGGCCGGGCCGATTGTGATCGAGGCTGCGGCGGGCATGGATGAAGCGGCCGAGCGCGTGGTGCTGGACGAAACCGAGGAAAAGCAAAATGGAGCGTGATGAAATAAAATCCGTACTGGAGAGTCTCCTGTTTGTCGCGGACGGGCCGCAGTCCGTTCAGCGTCTCGGCGAGGTGCTCGATCAAGCCGACCGAGAGACCATAGAGAGCCTGCTTAGGGAACTACAGAATGACTTCGAAGGGCAGAACCGCGGGATTCGTTTGGTGGAGGTCGCTGGTGGATATCAGTTGCGTACGCCGAAATCCAATTCGGAGGCGGTCAAGAAGTTTCTCGGCGGGCGGCCCGCCCGGATGGGCAAAGCGACGCTTGAAACCCTGGCGATCGTCGCCTATCGCCAGCCGATTACCAAGGCCGAGATCGAAGCCATCCGCGGCGTCGACGTCGACGGCGTGATCACTACCTTATTAGAGCGTAATTTGATCCGCGCGGTGGCGCGCAAAGACGTTCCGGGCCGGCCGTTTCTCTATGGTACGACGCCCGAGTTCCTGCAGCTTTTCAATATGAAGGACTTGTCTCAATTGCCCACCCTCAAAGAAATGGATGAAATCTCACTGCCAGAGATTCCCGGCGACACTATTGCCATCGACCAGCTCGAAGAAAGCTGATGGCGCCGAGCTATGGAACGGCTACAAAAAATTCTCGCGCGGGCGGGCTTGGCGTCCCGGCGCGAGGCGGAACGTTGGATTGTCGAAGGGCGTATCACCGTCAACGGGAGCGTCGTCCGCAAACTGGGCTCTCAAGCGGATCCGGCGAAAGACAGCATTAAAGTCGATGGCAAACGCGTCAGACCTGCGGCATCGCCACTCTACTACGCGTTCCACAAACCGCCCGGGGTTATCACCACGCTGAACGACCCGGAACACCGTCCTGATCTCACTCCATACCTGGCACACCTCGGCGAAAAAAAGCGCGTCTTTCCCGTTGGGCGCCTCGATTACAATACGACCGGACTCTTACTCCTGACCAACGACGGAGACTTGGCGCTCCGGCTTGCCCATCCGCGCTACGGCGTCAAGAAACTTTACCGCGCGAAACTCAGCGCGTGTCCCACGGATGAAGATCTGGCGCATCTGCGCAAAGGAATTCGCTTGGATGACGGCATGACCGGGCCCGCGCGCACTCGGGTAGTCGATAAACTTAAAAAAAACGCTTGGGTGGAGATCGAAGTTCAAGAAGGACGCAAGCGCGAAGTGCGCCGCATGTTCGAAGCGTTGGGATATTTTGTCGAGAAGCTGATTCGTATTCGGATCGGTTCGGTTTCGCTCGGTCCGTTGCCGCAAGGAGAACTGCGACCTCTGAGCCAGATCGAAATCAAATCGCTCAAGCGGGACGTCGGTCTCGAACGCTCTTGAGTTCGATCATTGACTGACTGTCCATTGAAAAAGGAAAAGGGCGGTTTTTTTGAACCGCCCTTTTTTATCCCTCGAAAAAAATTTCCAGGCTTAATGCCGCAGACTGCAGAACTCTTCGTAATCGATTAGCTCCTTAATCGTCGGATGATCGCCGCACATCGGGCAATTGGGATCGCGCCGCAAATTCAGCGTGTTGATCTCCATCGTCAGCGTGTTGAAGCAGAGCAAGCGGCCGATGAGATGCTCGCCTTTGCCTAAAATAAGTTTGATCGCTTCCAGCGCTTCAATAACGCCGATCAGTCCCGGCAATACGCCCAACACGCCGGCTTCGGCGCAGCTCGGCGCAAGCTCTGCCGGCGGCGGCTCCGGATAAAGGCAACGATAGCAGGGGCCTTTCCCCGGGTAGAAGACTGACGCTTGGCCTTCGAACTGAAAAATACTGCCGTGCACGTTGGGCTTCCCGGTCAGGACGCATGCGTCGTTGACCAGATAACGCGTCGGAAAATTATCGCAGCCATCGACCACGAAGTCGTAGTCTTTGATGATGTCCATGATGTTTTCTGACGTCAGCTTGGCTTGATAGGGGATCACTTTAACGTCCGGATTCAACGCCTCGAGGGTTTTCTTAGCCGACTCGACCTTGGGCATGCCCACGCGATCGTTGGCGTGCAGAATTTGCCTCTGTAAGTTGGAAACATCGACGACGTCATTGTCAATGATTCCAATAGTCCCGACACCGGCGGCGGCCAGATAATATGCCGACGGCGAACCGAGACCGCCGGCACCGACCATCAGCACTTTCGCCTGCAGCAGTTTAGCCTGGCCCTCTTCGCCGACTTCGGGAAGGAGAAAATGCCGGCTATATCGGATCAATTGGTCCGGTGTGTACTGAAAATCCTGGACCCACTTAAAGCCGCCGTTCTTCCACGCCGCGTAACCGCCGGCCATCGATGAAACGTTCTGATAACCCATCTCTTTCATCACTTTGGCCGCTAGCAGCGAGCGCACACCGCCGGCGCAGTACGCAATTATCGGCGAATTTTTGTCCGGCACGGTGTTTTCCACTTTGATTTCGAGAAAACCGCGGGGCAACGGCAGAGCTCCTTCTAGATGCCCCTGACGCCATTCATCGCTCTCCCGAACATCAAGCAAAACAGGTGATTTGCCATTATTCTTAAGCAATTCGTTGACTTGTTGCGCGGACACTTCAGGCACTTCCTTGCGCGCCTCGGCCATTATTTCTTGAAAGTTCTTGGCCATGATTCCTCCCACGTAGACCTTATAGGTCTAAATTATGCACCGGCCTAATGAATGTCAAGACGAGTGCTCGATATCTACGAATAGAGTGATGTCCATCGACGATGCTCAGCATGGCAAACATAGGTTCATCGGATTTCAGGGGTGCCTCGGTGTTCTTGACTCTGAGCGAAAACAGTATTCACGCGATGACTGCGCTGAGATTAGCTGGTAACTTTTCTCCACCTCAAGCTACGATCCAAGCCTATTTCTCCCGGACGAAGCCGCGCGATTCCAACTGCCTTGCGCAGCCTTCCACTGCGTCGGCAAGTACCGACGGGTCGGACCGACCTAGCGGATCACTCGCGTTGCAAGCGAGTGTCTGATTGGTTTCCGGATTGTACATCTTGATCGACAGCGGCGCCGGCGCTGAACTACAACCGGCTAGAAATATTTTCATCGCAATAGACACACATAAGAATAATGCGGCTTCGCGCGAGCTTCTGCGCGGCTGCAACCGTCGGTCCGAGATCATAGACATTGAATACATTCGCCGAGATAAAAAAATCATCGTTGATTGACCCCACTTTGCGATTGATGGTAACAAATAGTGGAGCGGTCGACAAAGTAAATCGCATGGGATCGGCGTAGTGCGCCCCCGTAGCTCAGGTGGATAGAGCGCAGGATTCCTAAAAGTGCTCACCCGTTAAACTGAGTTCCTTTCCGTTCATATCAGCTAGGAAAATCAAGGTCGCAAGTCGTGTTGATGCAGTTCAGGTTAGCTGCCATTGGCACAGGCTTGGCACAAACGGGCGCCCCGATGTATTACGTTTCCGCGAGGTGACACGACCAATGAGCCATCAAGAAGCGCGATCGTTTACCAGCGCGCCGTTAACG
>VBKX01000595.1 GCA_005879435.1 Deltaproteobacteria bacterium | reverse complement strand
AATTGATCTTAAAGTCCACCAATCGGAACGTCACCATGCTCCACCAACTCATCACGTGCTGCACCCAAGGCTTCGCCAGCCATTGTTGCTTGCCTTCCTCGTCCAGGAGCGCGCGCACCGTCTGCACCAGCGAAACCGTCTCGTCGGACAGAAACCACGCGAGCTGAATGCCGGGTACGATGACTAAAATAGTAATGAGAACGATGACCAGGAGCGAAGCGAGCGTCGCGTGCCCGCGCACCAAGTGAAGCAGCATCGCCCAGGTGATCGCCGTGAGAAATGGGCTAAGGATCAAAAAGGCACCGTATAGAATGAGCAGCAGTAGTGCGAAGAGAAATGCCGTAACGAGCCAGTTTTGATTCACCGTCTTGTCTCCCTGTCAAAGGCCCAACTGTACGCAGAAGGTAGTACCCCCGCAAGGATTCGATGAAAACTCGAGGGATCTCCGCGGTGCCGCAAATTTGATACACCCCCGTATCAAGCTTGATACCCCTGATCCCGTCGAAACCCGCTGCCAATCACTTGTTGGGTTAGAGTTCTTCGCAGTTTCGATAACTTAGTTCGTCCCCCGAGGCCGTACAAATCTGGTATAACCGTTGCGGTAGCAACGCGCCGGGTGCGAGATTCCAATCAGGTCGCCATAAAAACCAGCGCCGATTGATGCTGGATCGGGGGAACCATGTTCAAAACAGTTTTTTGCCTTGCGCTGGGCACAGTGCTCATTGCGCTCGCCGAGCCCGTACAGGCACAACCGTCGAAGGCACAGCGTATCGGCGTCATTCTGCCTGGGGGGCCCTTATACGGGATCGTTGAAGGGCTGCGTCACGGCCTGAAGGAACTCGGACTGCAAGAAGGAAAGCAATTCACGCTGGCTATGCGCGACACCAAAGGCGATCTGAAAGCAGCCGAAGAGGCGGCGCGAACCTTCGAGCGAGAAAAAGTGTCATTGCTTTACGTAATGGCGAGCTCAGTGATCGCCGCGGCGAAGGCGGCGACGGTGAATACACCGATCGTATTCTGCATCGGCAGCGACCCAGTAGCCTTCGGACTGGTGAACGACTTCGCGACGCCCGGCGGCAGGCTGACCGGCGTTCATTATCCGGTGAAAGACCTCACGGCGAAGCGTTTGGAGATTCTCAAAGAGATGCTGCCAAAGATCAGCCGAGTACTTACGATTTACGATCCGAAAAGTCCGGTCGCCGTGGAGGGCGCCGCCTTGGCGCGAGAAGAAGCGAAACGGCTGGGACTCAAGCTGATCGAGCGCCATGTAAACTCGGTCGACGAGCTGCGCAAGGCGCTGCAGGAAATCAAAAGCAAGGAGACCGACGCTTTATTTTACCTGGCGGACGCAATGGTAGTCGGCCAAGGACAGCTGATCATCGACACCGCCAAGGCGAAGAAGCTTCCGACCATGTTGCAGGACCAAAGCCTCGTCGCCAAAGGCGGACTGGCGAGCTACGGCCAGAATTATTTTGAGATCGGCCGGATTTCCGCCAAGTACGTCCAGCGAATTCTAAACGGCACTCCGCCTAAGGACCTTAAGATCGAAACCGTCGATAGCGTTGAGTTGGCTATCAATTTACAAACGGCGAAGCAACTCGGCGTGACTATCCCGCCGCAAGTTTTGGCGCGGGCGCAGAAGGTAATCAAGTGAAACCATGCACGGCGTACGAGGCGTCATGTAATGGAAGGAGAAAATCCATGAAAAAAGCGACTTCTAGATTATTCATCTTGGCCACACTTCTTTTTGCTCCGGTCCATCTGGCCCACGCGCAGAACACGAGGGCGATACCGCGGATTGGTGTTTTATACCTAGGTGCGCCTCATTCCAATCCCAACTTCGATGTATTTGTTCAGGGGCTGAGGGAACTCGGCTACATTGAGGGGAAGAACATTGTTATCGAGTACCGCTATGCAGATGGAAAGGAAGATCGTCTTCCTGAGCTCGCCACGGAACTGGTCCGACTCAAAGTCGATGCGATCTTTACCGCGGGTACACCGGCCCTTTTCGCTCTCAAGCAAGCGACTAAAACAATCCCCATCGGATTCTTCAGCACTAGCGATCCGGTTGGAACCGGCGTTGTCGCTAGTCTCGCGCACCCGGGTGGTAACATCACGGGCATGTCCGGCCTAGCTTCCGACTTATGGCCCAAGCGGCTAGAGCTGCTTAAGGAAATCTTTCCCAAGCTTTCAAGGGTGGCCATGCTTTGGAATAAAAACAATGACGGCATGGCGCTCGAAGCGAAAGCGACCCAAGAGGTGGCGGGGCCGTTGGGTGTAGCGTTGCAAGATCGAGGGGTGAAAGATCCAAATGAGCTCGAAGTGGTTTTTGCAGTGATGACTAAAGATCGGCCCGATGCGTTCCTCGCCTTAGTGGATCCAGTGCTCATTTCCTACCGCAAGCGTATTCTAGATTTTTTAGTAAAAAATCGCGTGCCGGCGATATTCCAAAGCAGCGATTGGGTCGAAGCTGGCGGTCTCATATCCTATGGGCCAAGCTATCCCGACTTATATCGTCGCGCCGCCGTCCAAATGGACAAGATTCTCAAAGGTACCAAGCCGGCCGACATACCCGTCGAGCAGCCGACGAAGTTTGAGCTGGTAATCAATCTCAATACGGCGAAGCAGATCGGTCTGACGATTCCGCCCAATGTACTGGTGCGGGCGGACAAAGTAATCCGATGATTTCGGATTTCGCAATGCGGATTGCGGTGTGGAAGAACCAGGCAGAGGTGAGGAGAGAACACATGAGTAAACGACGTTGGATCGGGTCTCATTCCCGAAAGGTTCTAAAATCCGCAATCAATCGCAAATCTGCAATTTTGGTCGGCGCTTTACTCTCCGCACTTTGCAGTACGGTCCAAGCGCAGCCACAGGGCAAGTCTCCGCCGCGTGTAGGCTGGCTTTGGTACGGCTCGGCACAGGCGGGCCCTTTGCCCAGTATCGAAACGTCGATCATCGACGGGCTCCAAGAACTCGGCTACGTGGACGGCAAGACCATCGTGTTCGAACATCGCTTTGCGGAAGGGCGCCCGGAAAAACTTCCTGAGATTGTCGCCGCGCTGGTTCGGCAAAAGGTCGACATCATCATCGGCCTAGGAGGCGACATTGCGGCGGCGGCGAAGAAGGCGACGCGAACCGTCCCCATCGTCGTGGGCACCAGCGACGATCCCGTGCGGGCTGCGATCATTTCGAGCTTGGCGCGCCCAGGGGGGAACATTACGGGAGTCACTTTCGTCATGGATGAGCTGGCAGGCAAGCGCATCCAACTGCTCAAAGAAATAAACCCCAAACTGTCCAGTTCAGGCGTGCTTTGGAATCCAGCGCATGCCGATAACGAATTGAGGGAAATACAGATCACGGCGAAAGAGTTCAATGTGCAGTTGAGATTGTTCAAAGTTGAGCGTATGGACGAATTCGATAACGCTCTTTCCGCCATGAAAAAAGAAAAATTTGACGCCCTTATCGTCGTGCCCTCGCGCCTCACGTCGCTGCGCAGGTCACAACTCGCCGGATTTGCTTTGAAGGCCCGCATCCCGATGGCTTCGGGTTGGCGCGAGTTCGCAGAGGCGGGCGGTCTGCTTTCTTACGGGCCCAACCGCGCGCAGATCGCGCGTCGCATCGCCTACTACGTCGATAGAATTCTCAAGGGCGCCAAGCCCGCCGACCTGCCGGTGGAAACGCCGACCAAATTTGAATTGGTGATCAACCTGAAGACGGCGCAAGAAATTGGCTTAACGATTCCTCAGTCGGTGCTGTACCGCGCCGATACGGTGATCAGATGATTTCGGATTTCGGAATGCGGATTGATCTAAAGAGCCGAACCATAGCAGAACATCGATTGCGGTGGGATGAGTAATAGACTCTTTATCTGGCTACTGGCAACTGTCTTGCTGACTACCGCCCTTCCCGTCAAAGCGCAGCAGACAAATAGAGTTCCCCGGGTAGGTTTTCTATCTCCTCGCGGCGGGCCTTCGGATAAAGAGTCGGTTACCGGCGATGTACAGCAACAGAGACGCTGTAGATGCTGGCTGGCTCATGTTACTACGGGGCAGACCTCGCGGACAGCTACCTGTCGCATATTACGTGGACAAGATACTCAAAGGAACTAAGCCCGCCGACCTTCCCGTGGAACAGCCAACCAGATTCGAGCTACTCATCAATCTGAAAACAGCCAAGCAGATCGGTCTGACGATTCCGCCGAATGTGCTGGCAAGAGCGGATAAGGTGATCAAATGACAGAGGTCAGAAATCAGAGGCTAGATGTCGGCAAAAGCCATGCGCTTAGCACCAGGCCTTTTGCGCTTGGCTTCCTTGGCACCGTGCTCTTAGGGCTTAGCGTCTCCGCGGAGGCGCAGCAACCGACGAAAATCCCGCGGATCGGATTTTTGCAGCGACGGCTTCCTCCCACCTCAACAAATCCCGATCCGCTCGGCGACGCTTTTCGCCAAGGGCTGCGCGATCTTGG
>VBKX01000103.1:3518-21334 GCA_005879435.1 Deltaproteobacteria bacterium | reverse complement strand
CCGGCATGGTTTTCTTTGCGATGACGGCAAATGAGGGCGGACGGGAGCCCTCGAGAGCAGCGAGACTTGCCGCGCTGCCAGACGAGCACCAGGCACATAACAGCAATGCAACCAGCAATACGCGCGTGGTCGCCGGCTGAGGCAGGAAGCGGTTTCGAAAGGTCATCATCATAGGTCGCTTTTGCTCGCCTGGGTTAAGCTTGCCGTAACCCTAGCAAATTTCTGTGCCTGATTTAAATCTCGCAGATGGGCTTGCACATTTGCAAATGGCTCCCACTGCCGTTATGAAGAGACGACCTTTTTATCGCGCAATCAATCATGAAGCCCGCCCCCATCGACTACGACACCGTCCGGGAAATGCTGCGCACGGCGACGCCGGATCGAATATTGCGATTTATCGGCAAGAGCCATCCCGCCGATATTGCCTTGTTGTTCAAAGGGCTCGAGCCGATCGAGGTGCGCCAGCTTTTCGATATCTTGTTCTCGTCGCGCCGTGCCGACAAAACGCTCAAAGAGCTTCCTCCTGAGCTTCTGCCTGACATACTCGAGTTAATAGACGATGAAAAGGTCGGCCGTTTAATCGTCCGCGCCGATCCCGACGATGCCGTCACGTTCATCGACAGCCTGCCCGAAGAGCGCCGCGAAAGAGTCTTGGCGCTGTTGGACCCGGAGCGTCAGGCCGCCGTGCGGGAGATTATCAATTATCCCGAAGGCACGGTGGGCCGAATCATGACCACCGAATTCATGGCGCTCTCCCCCGATACCACCGCTCAGGGTGCCATCGATAAAATCCGTGAACGCGGCGAGCTCGAAACATTCTTCTATCTCTACGTCGTCGATGAGGCGGGCGTGCCGATCCGTAACTTGGTGATCGCGCCGCCGAACCGCAAGCTCTCTGAGATGATGATCGCTGATCCGGTGAAGGCCAATGTCTTCACGGATCAAGAAGAGGCAGCGCGACTAGTATCCCGCTACGAACTGCTGGCACTGCCGATCGTCGACGAAGCGGGCCGCTTGGAAGGCATTATCACCGTCGACGACGTTATCGACATCATCAATGAAGAAAGCACCGAGGATATGTACAAGATGGCCGGCTTGGCCGAAGAAGATCGGGTATTCACACCGATCTCGCGCTCGGTCAAGATGCGTCTGCCTTGGACGATTTTGAATTTGCTCACCGCCAGCTTGGCGGCATCAGTGGTGGGGCTTTTCGAAGGAACGCTGCACGAAATAATCGCCCTGGTCACTTTCATGCCGGTTATCGCCGGCGTCGGCGGCAACGGCGCAACTCAGACCGCCACGGTTATCATCCGCGCGATTGCTTTGGGCGAATTGGAATTTGCCTCGGCGTGGAAAGCAATCGTCAAGCAGGTTTCGGTAAATATCTGTATCGCCCTGGCGGCGGGCGGAATGATCGCATTGGCCGCCGTTCTCTGGAAAGGCAGTCCATTTCTCGGTCTGGTGCTCGCGGTGGCGATGATTTTCAATCTCGGGTTGATGGCCGGATTTGCCGGCGCGGTGATTCCCCTGTTGTTGAAAGCGCTCAAGTTTGACCCTGCCCTGGGCTCCGGCATTATTGTCACCGGCCTTACCGATGCCTTCGGATTCCTGTCATTTCTCGGCCTCGCCACGTATTTTCGCCGCTATCTCACTTAACTTGCGCCTTCGCGCAACGCATTGTCGGGTCTGGGGCTTTGCTGCAAGAGAAAAACCAGCCCGCCGATCAAGCTATCCAGTGCGACGACCAAGAAAAGCAATAATCCAAAAGCGATGCCCTTCTCATTACCGATGCCGATCACCGCGAGAAGAAAAATATAGCCGCCTTCGCGCAGTCCGAGGCCGTTCAAGCTGATGGGAATAGCCGCAAATGTCCCGACTAAGGGATAGACGATGATGGCGAAAGAGTACGGTACATTTAAATCGAGCGCACGTCCCATGAGCACGTGGATCCAAGCCTGAATCAAGTGAACTACAAGCGAAAGCAGAGCGGCTTCTAATAAAGCGCGCCAATGCGTTCGATAACTCCGAAACATTAAGCGTAACTTGACCAACAGATGATGGCCGTCTTCCGGCAACAAACGCCGCAATAAGGGTGTGATCAAGGCGCCGAGCAAAAGTCCCACGCTGAGCAGAAAAGTCGCCACGCGCGCCGTGTGCGGAACCGCGTAATCGGGAAACAGCAAAAGCCCCGCCGTCCCGAGCCAAACGAGGACCACCATGCCGATCGCCCTATCCATCAGCACTGACATTGTGGCGTGGACTGTCGTCACCGAATGCCCTTGCGCGCGCATATCCTCGTCCCTAACAAGGTAATAAACCCGGCTCACGTCGCCGCCTACAGTACCCGGCGCGAAGAGATTAAAAAACATGCCGATCAGATAATACCGCAGCATCGCTTTAAATGGCGTCTTGATGCCAAGCGGCCTCGCGAGAGCTGTCCAGCGCACCGCGCTGAAGCCTTGCGTGACGAGATAAACGAGCATTGCCAGCCCTATGTAAGAGAATTTCGCCGTCGCAAAAGTCTGCAGAAACCGCTCGGGATGGATACGCGAAAGAAGGTACGCAAGCAACCCGCCGCTGACAACCACCTTGAGGAGAAGAATGATAAGGGGTTTGGCCTTCTTCATTCTTCTAATGGCGGTTGGACCAGCACCTGGGAACCCTCTTTGTTCAGGCCATCGACAAAGACTTTACGTCCCACCACGTGCAGACGGCCTTCGGCGTACAGCTGAATGGCGCGCGGATAGATGCTGTGCTCCTGTTTGAGAATCCTGGCCGCCAACGCTTCCTCGGTATCATCGGGAAAAACCGGCACGACGGCTTGAATGATGATCGGCCCCTCGTCGCACTCTTCGTTGACAAAATGCACCGTGCAGCCGGCAAAACGTACGCCATGATCCAGCGCCTTTTTCTGCACGTGCAAACCCGGAAAAGCAGGCAACAGCGCGGGGTGAATATTCATGATGCGGTTTGAGTAGGCCTGGACGAACACCGGCGAAAGCAACCGCATGAAGCCGGCGAGCACAACGAGTTCCACGCCGCGACCGAGCAGCAAATCGACGACGGCTTGATCGTAAGCTTCCCGGCTCGTAAACACTTTGTGATCGAGAACTTCAGTGTGAATGCCGTGATTCTGCGCGCGCACCAAACCATAGGCGTCCGCCTTATTGCTCAGCACGATCTCGATCCGCGCATCGAGCTTCTTGGCTTCGATGGCGTCGATGATCGATTGCAGATTCGTGCCGCTCCCCGAGATCAGCACGCCGATCGGAAGTTGTCTTGCCATAAGCTTTTATTATAAGCGGATCGTCGCCGCTCTCGTGCCATTACGGATCTCGCCGACGATATAGAATTTCTCGCCCATTTCTTTGAGTGTCCGTGCGACCCCATCCGCCTGTTTCTTGCCAACCACTAAAATCATGCCGAGACCGTTGTTAAACGTCCGGTCCATTTCGTCCTGCGCGATGGCGCCGGATTCTTGAATGAGCGTAAAGATCGGCGGCACCGGCCAGCTGCCACGCTCGACAACCGCCGCGCGTCCCTTGGGCCTTTGATCCGGTATTTCGCAAATAACTCGCGTGTGATCTTTGCATAGATCCGCGTCGGCTCGAGCAACTCTTCGGCTAACGTGCGGCCGAGCTCGGCGACACGTTGATGAATTCTAAACCGCGCTTTTTCAAGCAGCGCTTTGCGCGCCAACGAGTAGCCGTTACTGTGCAGACCGCTGGAAGGAAGACCGATCAAAACATCGCCCGCACGTATCGCAGCAGGGTCGATGATTTTCTTTTTCTCCAGGACACCGATGACGAAGCCCGCGAGATCGTATTCGCCCTCGGGAAAATCGCCCGGATGCTCTGCAGTTTCTCCGCCGATAAGCGCGCAGCCTGCTTCACGGCAACCGGCCGCGACGCCGCGCACCACCGCCTCAGCGATTTTGACATCGAGCTTGCCGCAGACGAAATAATCCAAGAAAAAAAGCGGCGCCGCGCCTTGAGTCAAGATATCGTTCACACCCATGGCGACGAGATCGATGCCGATGGTATTGTGAACGCCGCTCATAAACGCGATTTTGAGCTTTGTGCCGACGCCGTCCGTGGAAGCGACCAAAATGGGATGACGATAGGCATGGCTCTCGAGGTCGAACAGCGCGCTGAATCCGCCGACGCCGGCCAAGACTCCCGGCACTTTGGTTTTCTGGGCAATGGGGCCGATACGACGAACGAGCTCATCACCGGCTTCGATGCTCACGCCGGCCTGCGCGTAGGTCAATCCTCGGGTGGTCATGGGTTGGTCTTGGGAAAACTTTCGGCAAGCAAATTTCTATTTCCCCCTATGATAGCGCAGACTCCGGCCGCAGCGAGCAAGGCACGAATTTTCAAGGTGTATTCACCGAATTTCGCAATGCTCATCATCTCCATTGTGCGGGGACGCGGCAAATCGACGGCAATTTTTTCCAGCAACCGGCCCGGCCGTGCCGACATGACAAGCACGATATCCGATAGAAATACAGCTTCTTGAATACTGTGGGTAACGAACAACACAGTTTTCTTACGCTCTTCCCAGATGCGCAGCAGTTCCATGTCCAACTCGTCGCGAGTCATCGCGTCGAGCGCGCCGAACGGTTCGTCCATCAATAAAAGCTGCGGATCGGTCACCAAGGCGCGGCACAACGAAGCCCGCTGTTGCATGCCGCCTGAAAGCTCGTGCGGATACATCTCCTCGAATCCCTCCAATCCCACGAGTTTGATGAGCGCGCGGGCTTTGTCGATATAGCTTGGTACGTCTAATCTGGCGAATTCCACCGGCAAGAGAATATTGCCGAGTACCGAGCGCCATTTCAGCAGTACCGGTGCCTGAAACACCATGCCGACGTTTTCGAGGGGACTGTCGACGTGTTTGCCATGAACCGTGACCGTGCCCGATGACGCCGGCAACAGTCCGGAAATGATTTTCAGTAGCGTACTCTTGCCGCAGCCGCTCGGCCCGACGATGGAGACGAAATTGCCTGTGTGAATGTCACAGGAAATATGCTCGAGCGCCGTGACGGTTCTTGCGCCGCCGGTAAAAACTCTGGAGATGTCCCCGACGGCGATCAGCGGCGGCACGGTGAGACCTTGGAAGCCTAAATCGATTAGCGCCTGATGAATTGGTTGGTGTAGACTTCCTTCGCCGCGACCTTGCGGCCGACATCAAAGTACTCGTTGGTCACCTTGACGGTCTTTTCGATGATGTCCGGTTTCATATAACCCAAGCCGACCTGCGCGGATTCGAACGGCAAGAACACTTCGGTCAAGGCATTTTTGAGCTGCAACGTCGTCAGCGCCGGATCGAGCTCAGGTTTTTGCTTGAGCAGAATCTTGAGCGACTCTTCCTGATGATCGCACGCGTAACGCAATCCTTCCAGCGTCGCTTCGACGTAGGCACGAACGAACTCCGGACGTTTTCTGACGTCTTCGTCCTTGACGATTAAACTCGTGCCGTAAATGTCGAGGCCGGTATCTTTCATGAACACCCGCGACAGCTTGACCCCCACCTTCGACGCCGCCTGCTCGGCGATTTCATCATTGGAAGCGCGGAACATGATGATGAAATCCGCTTTCTTGGTCGCCAACGCTGCCGGCTGGATCGGCGCGGCGGTTTCCTGAATCTTGATCGCCTTGAAGTCGATCTTGTTGATCCGGCAGTACGCGGGCATCAAATACCATTGCGCTTGGCCTGGACTGATGGCGAGAGATTTACCCTCGAGGTCTTTGATGCCTTTGATCTGACCTTCGTCGCGCCAGAGAATCGACGCCCCGACGTAACCAAACTGGGCTGCCGCCTGTACCGGCGTGCCGCGGGACTTGGCGACGATCATGGTCGCCACGTCGGCGAAACCGAAATCGGCGCCGCCCGAGGCGATCGTGCGCACGGTATCGGCGGAGCCGGTGCTCGATTGAAGGGTCACATTCAAGCCGCGTTTGGCGTAGAAGCCTTTTTCCAGCGCTACGAACCACGGCGCATGCTTGCCGCCGATGATAAAGTCCAGGCGAATAGTCGCAGGCGTCAGTTCGGCGGCGCGAGATTCGATAGGACCGAACACTAGGATCGCAAAACCGAGCCCGCCGACCAGACCGAAGCGAAACTTGAGTGCTGAAATCATCTAATTCTCCAATCGTCCGAAATTAGAAAGAGCCCTCGACCTCGCGCACGGCCGCGCTCCAGGGCGCTAACTTTCTTTGAACCAACTCAGCCAACCAAAAAAGCCCCAACGACAAGACTGCCAAAATCAGCAAAATCACTAAGGCAAACGCGGTGTCCAAATTGTAGTTGGCCTGTAGAACTAAATAACCCAGTCCCTCGTTGGCGGCGACAAATTCGGCGACGATGGCACCGGTGACAGATAATACGATGGCGACTTTGATGCCGGCGAATAAATATGGAAGCGAATTGGGCAGACGAATTTTCTTAAATACGTCGAACTCTGAAGCCCTATTGATGCGCGCCAGCTCTAGCAGCTCCGGTTCCACTTCCTTCAGACCGACGACCGTATTCACGACGATCGGAAAAAATGCCACGAGAAAGGCGATGGCGATTTTTGAATACAATCCATAGCCGATCCAGATCACCATCAGCGGCGCGAAGGCGCTCTTCGGCATCGCGTAGAGAATCACGATCAGCGGGTAAATCGTATTTTGCAGATGGCGGGAATAGACCACCGCGATGGCGAAGCCCACGCCCAGAAACAACGACAGCGCGAAGCCGCCGAAGGCTTCGATAAAGGTGATCACCGAGTGGTGTCCTAGGATCGGCAATTTCTTGATGAACGCCACCCATAAATCGCCGGGCGGCGGCAGGATGAAGCTCGGCACCTGGATCACTTCAACGAGGATTTCCCAAAGTATCAAAAGCGTGATGAAGAATACCACCGGCTCGGCAATGTTTTTCCAGGAGGATTTCACGGCTGCACTCCGCGCCGACGTTAATGGAAAGCATTGGATGTGTCAAGAAAACCGCCGCGGCCAGCGCGGTTAAATTTGCTCTCAACGATGCGTTTACCCTGGAATCGAGCCGCCACGGGGGAACAAATCGGCAGGGGCCTTACGGCTCCTGCTCTTCGCGTTTCAGCTGGCTGTGATCGAGCAGCATATCGCGCTTGCGCCGGATCATCTCACGCTCTTGATTGAGAAAGCGCTCCACGGCCCGGCGGAATTTCCCGTCGACGAAATAGTGAAGGCTGGTCGTGTGCTCGGGCTCCAAACCGCGCAGTTGTTTGAAGCTCCCGCCCGCGCCGGCTTCGAAACGCGTTAATCCCACGCGAATCGAGTGCTCGATGGCGGAATAGTAGCAGACGTTGAAATGAAGAAAGGGATGCTCTTCGAAGCAGCCCCAATAACGCCCATACATGGCGGTGTCGTCGCGCACGTTGAAAGTGCCGGCGATGATCTTGCCGTTGCGCTCGGCGAGCATCAGACATAAGTACGCGGCGAAGCGCCGATGCAACTCATCAAAAAACTCCTGGGTGAGATACTGCCGGCCGTAATAGTGCCGGTCGACGTGGCCTTTGTACAGGCGAAACATGGTGCGTACGTGATGCGGCGTGAGCTCGGTGCCCTCATAGGCGTGAATCGCGATGCCGCGCTCCGCCACCTCGCGCCGCTCGCGTTTGACTTTATTGCGCCGATCGCTGCGAAAGCTGCCGAGGTAGTCATCGAAGGAATTAAAATTGCGGTTTTGCCAGTGGAATTGAATTCCTGTGCGCGGGAAAAACCCCACTTGTTCCAGTGCCTCGCGCTCGTCGGCGAGACAGAAATTTACGTGAACCGATGAGATCTTGTTGTCGGCGGCGATCTTGGCCAATGCCTGCCCCATGAAACGGACCAACTGGCCGCGATCCTCGTTCGGCGCGGTTAAAAAACGATGACCGGTAACCGGCGTGAACGGCACGCCGACGAGCATTTTCGGGTAATATTGAATCCCCGCGTGATGCGCCGCCTCGGCCCATTCATAGTCGAAGACAAACTCGCCCATGCTGTGGAGCTTCAAATACATGGGGCATGCGCCAATGAGCTCGCCCCCTTTCTCGACGATGATGTGGTGCGGCAACCAACCGGTTTTTTCATTGACGCAGCCCGATTGCTCCAAGCTGTCCAACCAATCCCATTTTAAAAACGGTGAGACATTCCCCACCAGTGAGTCCCAGTCTTCCTGCGACACTTCGGCGACCTTCTGAACCACTCTGAGGCTAACCCCGTCGGTCATCACAGCCGATCTTAGCATGAGCGTCTATTTGATCAAACTTTAGTGGAAATTTCGGCACTTTGGCTTGCCAGCCTATCCAAAGATCTGCTTCGACGCGGCGCTGCGAACCGGGGGACGCTCTTGACAAGTCTACCGGGCAACCTTATTGATTATCTACGCGCGAGTTTCTTATGGTGGTCTACAATCTCCTCTGCAAAAAGAAACACAGCTTCGAAGGCTGGTTTCCCAGTTTTGAAGATTTTCAGAAACAAGCGGACAAGAAACTGATCTCTTGCCCGACCTGTGGCACGACCAAGGTCGAGAAGGTTCCGCATGCTTGCGCCGTGCACGTGAAAAAAGAACAACCCGCGCCGCCGGCTAAAAAACCCGAACAGACACCCGCTGTGCCGCCCACCGCTGCGGAATTCAAGGAAATGCTGCTTAAAGTGCACCACTACGTCAAAGAGAATTTCGAAGACGTCGGCCCCCGCTTCGCCGAAGAAGCCCGTGAGATTCACAAAGGTGCAGCAGAGGAACGTCCGATTCATGGTACAGCGACGCGGGAAGAAGCCAAAGACCTAGCCGAAGAAGGCGTGCCGTTTGTCGCTCTGCCGAAACCCGACCTCGATAGCTAGCTCGCCGCTGGCTTGAATCGATTGAGCGACTTTACCAACGCCGCCGCCTGGCGGCGTTTTAGTTTTGCCCGACTGTTGCAATCGCCGCGCTACTGCGAAATAGATGCGTCATCGAATCCGCAAGCGGAGGCGGCATGCTGCTCATCAACAACCAAGTTGTCGAAAAAATTCTCGATATCCGGGGCTGCATGGAAGCTCTGGAAACCGGCTACCACGATTTGATCCACGAGCGCGCCGTCTATCGTGGCCGTTACGATCTGTTCGTGCCCAACGATGACCCGAAGTTGATGTATCGCTGGGGCACGATGGAAGGCGCGTCGCGTTCCTTTGAAACCTTCGCGATCAGAATGAAGTCTGATATGCTCGAATGGCCCGAAGGCAAAACCGTAGAAAAGTACTGCATCGAGCCCGGGACTTTTTGCGGTTTCGTCATGGTGTTCTCGACTCGCAACGGCGAACCGCTGGCGATTATCAATGATGGCATCATTCAGCACATGCGCGTCGGCGGCTGTGCCGGCCTCGGCGCCAAATATCTTTCCCGCGAAGATTCGAGCGTCGTCGGCATTTTCGGCTCAGGTGGCATGGCGCGCACCTACCTGCTCGCGTTTAATGAAGTGAGAAAGATCCGCAAAGTGAAAGTCTTCAGTCCGACCAAGAAAAACCGCGAAGTCTACGCCGCCGAGATGAGCGAGAAGCTCGGCATCACAGTTACGCCGGTCGATAGAACCGCAGACGCCGTGCGTGGCTCGGACATCGTCGCCACCTGCACCGACTCCATTCAAGTCGTCGTCGACGATCCCGCTTTGATCGAACCGGGCATGCACCTTACCTGCGTCAAATCGAATGAGTGGAATCCGGAGATCGTCAAGCGTTCCGATTTGGTTGTTAAGATGGGCCGAGCGACGATGAACTTGGACGTAGGGCAGATGCGCATCGGCGGCGAAGCCGCCGTGGTCGCGGGCAATGCGGAGGAGATTAAAAGAATCGCCAATCCCAAGGTCGATATTTTCTCCGCCGACTTTCCGCTACTCACCGACATTATGTCGGGCAAGCTCAAAGGCCGCACCGATAAAAATCAAGTGACCTTCTTCGCCAACAGCGGTACTCAAGGCCTTCAATTCGCCTCCACCGCCGGCTACGTCGTGCGCGAAGCCAAACGCCGCGGCTTGGGCCAACAAATCCCCACTGACTGGTTTTTGCAAGATATCAGGGATTAGAAACACGGAGGCGGAGTCATGCGAAAACGAATTCTTACGCTTGTCTTCTTCGCCGCGCTTTTTCTGGCGACGAATCATGCCTTGGCTCAACTCACGCCGGTCAAGATCGGTCATAATGCTTTTACCGACGAGACCGTCTTTTATCTCGGCCGCGACGTCGGCATCTTCAAGAAGCACGGCATCCATCTCGAGCTGATCTACATCCCCGGCGGCTCGCTCTCCGTGCAAGCGTTGATCGGCAACAGCCTAGACATGCTGCTAGCCGGCGGCACGCCGCTCGTTTACGCGGTCTTGAAAGGCGCCGATCTCAAATATATCGCCGGTCTCAACAACCGCATGCCTTACGTGCTGGTCGCTCGCGAGGGCATCAATTCCCCCGAGCAATTGCGCGGCAAGAAAATCGGCATCAGCCGCTTCGGCAGCAATACCGACTTCGTCGTCAAACTCGCCGCGACGCAGATGGGGCTCAATCCCAAACGCGACGTTCAAATCATCCAGGTCGGCGGCCCAGACGCGCGCGTAGTTGCCCTCAAAAACGGTATCGTCGATGCCACGGTGCTCACGCCGGAACTTGTTTTACTAGGTCGAAAACTGGGCTACCACACCCTATTCGATCTTGTCGAAAAGGACATCGAATACTTGCAGATCGGCGTCGCCGCCAGAACCGATTATCTAAAATCGCAGAATGACACGGCGCGGCGTCTGACGCGAGCGTACCTGGAGTCGATTCGTTATTACGTGAGCCACCGCGAAGAAGCGATAAAAAAATCCATGCAGTTGTTGAAAATAGACGACCGGCAAGCAGCCGAGGTCGGCTACGACTATCGGCTAAAGACGTTGCCCGCCGACGGCAAACTATCCGTAAAAGGCATGCAGTTGGTGATCGATGCCGCCGCCGAAGATGATCCCAAGGCAAAGTCCCTCACGCCCCAGCAACTGTTCGATCTGAGCTTTCTGCCGTAGAACACGAGTGCAATGGCTATGGCCGATGCAAGTAAAACCGCCATTTTCTCCACTGAAAAAGCGCTTGCGCGTCTGCGCGAGTCCGTTCACGCCAAAGCGACGAATTTTTACGCGATGTATTCGAGCGTCCTCGACGGCATCGTCACCGACCCCGCGCTCATGGTGCTGCCGCTCGACGATCACATGGTGCACCGCGGCCACGCGGTCTTCGACACGGCTACGCTGACCCATGGCATGCTCTATCAACTCGACCCGCACTTGCATCGCTTGATCCAATCGGCCGACGGAGCGCGCATTCCGTTGCCTTTTACGCGCCAGCGCTTGCGCCAGATCATTTTGGAAACCGCGGCGGCGAGCCGCCAACGCGAAGGATCGGTGCGCTACTGGCTATCCGCCGGTCCCGGCGGCTACGGTCTCGGTCCGGCGGAGTGCGTCGGCAGCAGCTTCTACGTGATCGTCTTCAAGCAGGAAGCTTACCCCGAGAGTTACTATCAAGAAGGCGTCAAGCTCATCACCAGCCAGGTGCCGATCAAACCGCCCCTCTTTGCGCGCATCAAGTCGACCAATTATTTGCCAAATGTGCTCGTCGTCCTGGAAGCCAAAGACCGCGGCGCCGACAACGGCGTTTTCATCGACCAGCGCGGCATGGTCGCGGAAAGCTCCAACATGAACTTAGCATTTGTCACCAAGGATCGCGTGTTCCGCCATCCGCCCTTCGACGCGATCCTGTCAGGCATCACGATCCAGCGAGTTCTCGATTTCGCTCAGCGGCTCGTGCAACAAGGCGCGCTCGTCGCCGTCCGGCTCGCCGATATTCCGGTCGAGGAAGGACACGCCGCGGCGGAAATGATGCTGATCGGCAGCTCGATCAAAGTCGCGCCGGTGGTTGAGTGGGACGAAAAAAAGATCGGCGACGGCAGACCCGGCCCGGTTACTAAGAAATTACTGGAAATGTGGAACGAGGACACCACATCAGCGGCGGATCAGCTCGTGGCGGTGCCGTACGGCGAAGGTGTTTGACGGCGCAAAGTGGCGCTCCTATTGATCTCTTGATGTACCAAATTGATTGCGCGATCTTTAGATCTTTTGAAAATCAGGCCAGCACCCACAACGGCTAAACTGGCCTGATTTCAAGTCCGTAAAAGTATTTCAACCCGGCCTAGTGTAACAAGGCTTACATCCGAGCCTATTTCACCTGATCAAAACTATTTACTCATCAGCCCCTACCTTGGGCCGCCACTTATCGAACCTTCTCTCTATTTTATCGATAATATCTGTTGCGATCATGCCGCTGAGTGCGAATATGAGAACACCGACAAAAACCTTGTCGGTCTGAAATGTCGCGCCGGCTACTGTGATCATGAATCCAATCCCGGCGGTGGCCGCGTAGAGTTCGCCAACCATGACACCGATGAGCGCCCTGCCGATTGCCAGCCGCAACCCGGTAAGGATAAATGGAATTGTCGAGGGTACCACCACGCTGTTAAATAGTTTCCACTCCGATGCGCCAAAGCTTCTTGCGGCGTTGAGAAGACTGATCGGCGTGGTCTTCACGCCGTCTCGCGTATTGATGATCAAGGGAAATACCGCGCCGAGAAAAATAATGCCGACCTTGGAGAGAATACCGATGCCCAACCAGATAATGATCAGGGGCAAAAGGGCGACGCGCGGCGTCGCGTTCATCGCGTTGACAAACGGATCACAGATATAGGCGAATCTCTTGTACCAACCAATCGCGATGCCAAATGGGACGCCGACCACGATCGACAGAAGATATCCCCACCCGAACTCGATGCCGCTAACGCTGAGATCATTCCAGATCTCTCCCGAGCCGAATAGCTGCACAGCGGCTTTCCCGATAAGCGACGGTGCGCTCATAAACATGGGATTGATGATTTGGTAGACGTTGCCGACCATTTCCCAGACAAAAAGAAATAAACTTACGGAGAGGGTGCCGAGAATCAATTTCTCGTGGTTGAGATAGAACTTATAGAGATTAGAAGCCTCTGCTACCCTGACATCTAATAAGACTTCTTCAGTAGCCATATTTTGATCAGCCATAGTTTACCTCCTTTTTTTGTGTGATCGTGTCCTCCGGATTTACCATGAGATCGCCATCTGCTTTTTAAATCACAAACATGCCTGGCAGGGTTGCGCCTGGTCGCGCTGACGCTGTCAGGCGAATCGGCAAAATCAGTGGCCATTTAGTTATTCGGTCGCTGGTGATCTCGACTGAGCGCTAATAACAGCAAGGCACATGCCAACAGTTCGAAAAATCCTTGCGCGATCCGAAAGGAATGCAATAGTAAGAACTTTTTAATCCGTCTCGTCTCCCTAAAGACTGGAACAGAAAAACCCGCGTCGTTAACGTGGAGGATTTTCCCCATTGTGGGTTTATAAAAATTCATACACATGTGTCTTCCGAACGACGCCGCGAACATTTTCATTGCCGTTTTTGGACTGCCGAGAGATCTGTTTGTCGGCCGTTTGATCCGGTCAGAAAAAGACTTGTGTGCTCATTTAGATCCGCCCTTGCGTTCTGCTCAATGTGATCGAGAGCACTCATAGACTCAATAAAGATGTCTCGACAGTCCTCCTCCGTTGGTCGTATTAACGAAACAAAACCAACGGCTCGATGACAATCGTCAGCTGTGGATCTGATCCTTAAATTCACGCTGTCGCGATACCATCCTGTCGCTTCTCATTTCTGGAAATGAAATTCCGCCGCGAACCGTTTTTTCTCTTAAAAGAGTTTAGTGGAGTGAGCGGAGGCTATGTAAAGTATCCGGGACCATCGAATTTGACTGTCTGCTCTCGACTTAGCAGCACGAAAATAAATCGTCGTCTGCAAACATCACCGGTTTGCATCTATGGAGAGCTATGGAGTAACGTTCGGAACTCCGAATCGGGTATACAGATGTTACTGGACGGTGCAATATGAAACTATCGATCAAAGGCATGCTCATCGCCGGTGCCCTGTTCAAAGCCATTGTCTTTCTTTTCATCTCACTGATGAATCTCATCTTGCGTCCCTACGGCGGCGCTTACCTCGCGATTCTAAGCTCGTTCTACCCTGGTTATGACCCAGTCAGCGTGCCGATTGGCATGATCGTCGGCACACTCTATTCGTTACTCGCCGGAGCGCTCGCAGGCCTTCTTTTCGCCTGCCTTTACAATTTCTTCGCGGACCACACTTAGCACCAAGTGAAGAACAAGCCCCCGAACCACTCGGAGCTTTGCGCCTCGGCCCGCGTCACCCGCTAGGCGGTGGGCAAACATCGATCATGTCGATCGTAACCAACCGACGACTTCCGCTGTGGGTGAAGGTGGCGTACTCCGCCTTCGTAGCTGTCGTTGTGCCATGCTACTGGGTCACTTACAGCCCGTGGAACTTTCTCTACTTTTGTGACATCGCGTTGCTCGTCACCGGTGTGGCGATGTGGATCGAAAGCCCACTTCTTGTCAGTATGCAGGCGGTCGCCATCACGCTGCCGCAGATATTGTGGGTGGTCGATTTTCTGTGCCGGCTGACTGCGGGCGTAAGCATAACCGGCGTGACCGCCTACATGCTCGATGCGAGCATCCCACTGTTTCTGCGCGCGCTCTCATTATTTCATGGTTGGCTGCCCTTTGTCCTGTTGTGGTTACTCTCGCGACTGGGCTACGACCGCCGCGCGCTTGGCATGCAATCTGCGCTCGCGATCGTGGTCTTGTTCGTTTCCTATCTGTTCGCTCCGTCTCCGCCACCCTCTCCCAGCCATCCTACCTGGGCAGTCAACATCAATTACGTCTACGGAGTCGACGACAACCATCCCCAGACCCTGATGGCGCCGGGGTTGTGGTTGCTTTTGATGATGTCCGTCAATGTAATTGCGATCTATCTGCCAACTCATCTCATGCTGCGGCGTTTCTTTAAAGCGCCCTCCTCACGTTAAGGACACCCAGGGAACAGCGATGTGCCAAGCCCAGATCAGTCGCAGTCGCTACTATGATGACGGAACCCGTGCCGAGTTTGCTGCAAACTATCAAGTTTCGATCTAATGATTGTGTTTAAGTCATGGCGGGCTCGCGTGTTATTGTATACACGATACGAATGAGTTTTTTTGCCGGACAAATAAATATCGTTAGGAGCGTCGAGTGACGAGGCACCAGATCGTGATTGCCGGAGCAGCAAGCCTTTTGCAGGCGGGGCATGATGTCACGATCTTTGAGCAGGCATCGGAGCTGAGCGAGATCGGCGCCGGTCTCCAGCTAAGCGCCAATGCGACCCACGTACTCCACCATCTTGGGCTCGGCGCGGCGTTGGCCGCGGTGGGGGTTCGACCAGGGGCCTACGTCTTCCGCCTCCATGACAGCGGTGAAGAGATTCACCGATTTGCGCTGTCCGAAGAGCATGAAAAATTGCACGGCGCGCCGTATTACCAGGTTCACCGCGCGGATGTTCACACTCTGCTCGCGGCGAGGGTGCGTGAGCTCAAGCGTGACGCCATTCGACTGAACTGCCGGGTCATTGGATTCTAAGAGAACGGCGACAGCGTTAAGCTGCGCCTTGCCGACGGCACGGTGGTCCAGGGTGAGCTTTTGCTCGGAGCCGACGGTCTCAAGTCTGTCATCTGCCAACAGATCAACGGAAATATTCCCGCGACGTACACGGGCGATGCCGCGTGGCGCATTACCGTCCCGGTCGAACGGCTGCCTGAAAATTTCATGGAACAGGTCATGATGGTATGGATGGGACCCGGCCGGCATGTCGTGGCCTACTACCTGCGCGCCGGCGCCTTGCTGAACTTCGTCGGGCTCGTGGAGACCGAAGAAGTGTCAGAGGAATCGTGGACCGCTAGGTTTCCCTGGGAAAGGTTCAAGGCGGACTTCGCGGGTTGGCATGTCGATGTTCAGACGATCATCGACGCGGCCGATCAGGAAGGATGCTACCGCTGGTCATTGCACTACCGGCCCACGATCAGGAACTGGATCACCCGTCGAGCCGCGCTCCTGGGGGACGCCGTGCACCCGACACTGCCTTATCTCGCTCAGGGCGCTTGCATGGCGATCGAGGACGGCGCCGTGCTGACGCGAGCGCTGGATCAGGCCGATTCGATTGTCGATGCGTTGCAGCTGTACCAGCGCAACCGCGTCGACCGGACAGTGCGAATCGTCAATCAATCGACCGCCAATCGGACGCTGTTTCACCTGCGCACGGTCGATGAAATTCGCGCGTCGTTTGCGAATCGGGACGAAGGCGCGGACCGAAACGCATGGCTCTACTCCTACAACCCGCTCACGGTTGAGTTAGTTTGAATCGTTGCCAGTGGACGGCCTCGTATGGTAACTACAGCCGCGATCCGAGACGCCATTCCGTATGGCATTGGAGAGCAAGAAGCGGTCGGCAGCGGTAAGAGTGTTTTTTAAGGACCGGCGGAGTTGGTAAGAAAGGGATAGAACTCAAGAGTAAAACTATCCGAAGCGCGCTAAAGATTTTTGCGACTCACCATGAACCTCTGTACCCGCCTCGGATGCACACGAAACGGAGATGACCATGGCCAACAGAGTGGAGGTCGGCGGTCTTAGGATCGATGAACAGCTCTATCGTCTGGTGCGCGACGAGATCGCGCCCGGAACCGGGGTGAAGGCCGACGATTTTTGGAAGTCTCTCGGCGCGATCGTCAGAGATCTCGGACCGAAGAATCGCGCGCTCTTGGCCAAGCGTGACTGGCTGCAAAAGCAGATCGACCAATGGCACCTGGCCCGCTCCGGTCAGCCGTTTAACCGCGCGGATTACACCGCCTTTTTGCGCGAGATCGGTTACCTCGTCCCCGAGGGGAAGAAATTCAAAATCACCACGGCCAATGTCGACGCCGAGATCGCTGCCATCGCCGGAGCGCAGCTCGTCGTCCCGCTCGACAACGCCCGCTACGCCTTGAACGCCGCCAATGCCCGCTGGGGAAGTCTCTACGACGCGCTCTACGGCACTAACGTGATCCCGGAAGGGGAAGGCGCGGAGAAGGGGGAGGCCTACAATCCGAGGCGCGGCGCCAAGGTCATCGCCTACACCGAGGAGTTTTTAGACAAAGTCGTCGCCCTGAAACGCGCCAGTTACTCGGACGTTAGCCGATTTTTTCTCAAGCGATCCGGCGGTAAAAAACAGCTCGCCGTGATGCTCAAGGACGGCAAGACAACAACTCTCGCCGATGGACGAAAATTTCTCGGCTATCGAGAAAGCGCCGGAGAGTTGACGGAAATCGTGCTTGCAAACAACGGCGCGCGCATCGAGATTCAATTCGATCGAAACCATCCCGTTGGCAAGGCCCACCCGGCAGGCGTGAAAGATGTGGTCCTCGAGGCGGCGATCACCACCATCGAAGATTGCGAGGACGCGGTCGCGGCGGTGGACGCCGCCGACAAGGCGACGGTCTATCGACATTGGTGAGGTCTGATGAAAGGAACACTGGAAACCACATTCGAAAAAAACGGCCGCCCGCTGACCCGCAGACTGAATCCGGACAAAGTCTTTACCACGCCGACCGGCAGAAAGCTCACTTTGCCCGGAAGAAGCCTGCTGCTGGTGCGCAATGTCGGCATGCACATGTACACCGACGCCGTCATTACGCAGAACGACGAGGAGATTCCCGAGGGTTTTCTCGACGCTATGATCACGGCGCTGGCCGCCATTCACGATCTCAAGAGCAAGGGAAAGTATCGCAACAGCAAGACTCGGTGCAGTTATATCGTGAAACCGAAGCAGTATGGGCCGGACGAAGTTGCGGCCACCGTCGAGCTCTTA
>VBKX01000103.1:0-3408 GCA_005879435.1 Deltaproteobacteria bacterium | reverse complement strand
GATCCATACCAGCATGGAGCTTGGAGCGATGCTGCGGAAAGAAGAGATAAAAACTCAGCCATGGATCAAGGCCTACGAAGATTGGAACGTCGACATCGGCCTCGAGACGGGATTTCGCGGCAAAGCACAGATCGGCAAGGGCATGTGGACCATGCCGGAAGAAATGCGCGAGATGGTCAAGACGAAGCTCGCCCACCCGCAAGCCGGCGCAAACACCGCCTGGGTGCCGTCGCCGACCGCGGCGACGCTTCATGCGCTGCACTATCACACCGTCGATATCGCCAAGCGGCAGCGCGAGCTGGCGAAACGAGGCCGCGCGAACCTCGAGCATATTCTTACACCGCCGCTGTTGTTGGAGCGCAAGTTGACGTCAGAGGAGATTCAACGCGAGCTGGATAACAATGCGCAGGGCATCCTGGGCTATGTCGTTCGCTGGGTCGATCAGGGAATCGGCTGTTCGAAAGTTCCCAATATCAACGATGTCGCGTTGATGGAGGACCGGGCCACGCTCAGAATAGCCAGCCAGCATATCGCCAACTGGCTGAAATATGGCATCGTCGCGAAGAATCAGGTCATCGAGACGTTTCGGCGCATGGCGCGGGTGGTCGATCGGCAAAATCGCGGCGATCCGAACTACCGCAACATGGTACCGGACTATGACAGAAGCATCGCTTTTCAGGCGGCGTTGGAGCTTGTCTTAAACGGCCGTGACGCAACCAACGGCTACACCGAGCCCGTGCTCCACTCCCGCCGCCGAGAAGTTAAAAGGGCGCATGAAGATCTTTAACCGAAGTCGCTCGCGTCGTTTGGGAAGCGGGACGAAAGGCGCGGACCGAAAGGAGTGACGCTGAGAACACCGAAGTTGAGTTTTTCGGCGCAGCGTGGTTAACTTATTTTAGCGAAATTGAATAAAAGATTAACTACATCTCTCATCCTCTGTCTCCTCGGTCTTGCGATTCTGTCCAGCCGTTTTTTTGTATTGCGGCAGTTTACGGCTCGGCTCAATCAAAATTCGAGCCTTCATTTGCCGCTCCACGACAGTACACCATCTCCCGCGGGCAAAAGAACATTCCTCATAGCGATACCGAACGAAGGCGTATCCGACCTGCAACAACTTCCGCGAGACGCCATCGTAATCAAAACCGATCCGGAAGGCGCGCCTCGAGAGCCTCGGGGTCTGTTTAGGTTCAAAACTGATCTTCCTTCACCACCGCCTACTTATATTCTCCAGTCGGCGTTGAATCTCTGATCTCTTCGACATCTCGTCGGTCCAGAGCCTCAAAATCCGCATGCGGTACAGATGCCGCTCTGGATTTTTAGGACTCCGTGTTGCGGGCGTCGAAAAACGATCACAAAACGGGTGTTTCCGACACACATCGAGAACTAGCCAGAAGGAGATTCAAAATGGAGACTCAACACATACAGATCAAGAAAATAATTACTAAGACGACAGGGGCAAGGAAACTCCAAAAAATCCTGCTGATTGACGAAGACAAAGATAGTGCCCTGTCAACCACTCTGGAGCAGAAAGGTTACGATCTAATTCATTGCGATTCTGTCCAAAAAGCGTGGGGTTTAGTCTACCCGCACCGACCTCAACTCATTGTCCTCCATCTGTATGACACAAATGGAGCGGGTTTATCCAACCTTCAGGAATGTCGGGCTCTGGCAGAAGGCATTCCGATTATTTTGGCGGCACCTGCAAAGGTAAATCAGCGCCTGATCAAAGCCACGCAGCACAGAGCGGCGGTCATTCTTGCCGCTTCGTCGATGCCGGAGAGCGTCGCAGAAGCGCTCCAAAATCTGGAGCCTCGGCGATGACAAGATAATCGCGCCCCTTGATGGCACATTCACGATCTAATTTTTAAGGAGTGGTAAAAATGCCGAACGGAAGAGATCTAAAACATATCCTTGAGAAGATTTACAATCATGACAGTTTGGTTGGTATTGATCTGCGCAATCTCTATCTGTCGTTTATGGATTTTACCGGTTTGGAGCTTCGGAGGACGGATCTGGAGGGTTGTTGTTTAAGTCACGCGCAGATGGATGACTGCGACCTGACCGATGCAAACCTGTCCAATGCCAAATTAAGTCACGCAAGTCTCAATAGGGCAAAGTTGGCGGGAGCCATTCTGACGAACGTTGTCGCAGATGGGGCTTCATTTGCAGGCGCAACCGGATTGACGCCTTCAACCATCGAGTACTTGAAAGCCAAAGGAGCCAATGGGCTCGATTGAAACCACTGCGAAGGGGTGCGCTAAACTTTTAGAGCAAATGGTTTCGCGAGGTCGATTAGCAAGACCGCCTTGAGAAGTTGCCAAGGTCCCTTTTGGCGTCCAGGGTCTTGCGACGGTGCCGCGCATTGGCGCGGTCATGACACCGTTAGCTATCAATCGCATGCTGATAGGACAACCCCGCTATCCGCGGCGGCGTCAAAGAGTTTTCGCGCGTGCATCCAGGCTTGGGTTTTTTCAAACATTGCCTGCGTATAGGGCTGCGAGACGACGCGTTCGCCGACGCCGAAACGGCGAACGTCGACTGTGTCGCGAAAGCGCTCGGGAATCTCGTTGATGAAGTAGTGCTTGTAACGCTCCGGTTCAAAGTCGATGTCGGCTTGCGCTTTGATCAGCGCGCGCATATACCGTTCGACGCTTGCTTCGTCCACTTCGCGGTGAAACATAAAGGCCATCATGAAAGTGGTAGAGACGATTCTCCGAAAGCCGTGCTGCTCCAACAGATACAATTGCGGTCCCCAGACGTTCACCGCGGGTATTTTTCGCGCTAGCGCGGCATCGACGCGGGACCAAGATGATCCGACGAACTTGAGCGCGATGTCTTCGGGCGCAAGAAATACTTCGAGAGCCTGCAGCGCGGAATAATGACTTCCGGAATGATAGCCGACCGCAATATCCATGCTTGCCAGATCCCCTGGTTCGGAAACCCTGGAATCTCCCGGAACTACGATAGCCGCCTCACAGACGCTGTAAGCCTTCCCCCACATAATGCCTTCTTCAATCTTCGCCGCCTGGTTTACGGTCCAATGGCAAGCGCAGCTGACATCTCCGGCACCTTCACCCTTGCGTCCATGTCCTTCGGCGTAACGTTCGAACGCGCCAAACCGGTTATCCTCGAGCGGAATCGGCGAATCGACAGCGGCTAGACGCGGCGTGTTCTTGCGGCTTCCTTCGACATTGAGCTCGTAGTCGAGACCTTCCGCAGTGAAATAGCCTTTTTCTTCGGCCACCCAATCGTTGAGCCTGCCATGCGGTTGAATAATAAATTTCGCCATATCCCTATCTCCTCCGGTTAAAAAGACTCAATCCATCTTTTGAGTTCCGTGATCATCCGACGGACGGTGTACAACGCGGATTAACGCTTGTAAAGCTGTTTGAGATAACCCGACGATTC
>VBKX01000593.1 GCA_005879435.1 Deltaproteobacteria bacterium | reverse complement strand
AGCCGACGCACGGAGGATTTATGCGCTACGTTGATGGCTACGTTTTACCGGTGCCGAAAAAGAACCTGCAGGCCTATCGCCGCATGGCCCAGAAAGCTGGGAAAGTTTGGCGCGATCACGGCGCTCTCGAGTTCATCGAGTGCGTCGCCGACGACGTGAAGCCGGGCAAGCGCACGTCGTTTCCGCAGAGCGTCAAGCTCAAGCCCGCCGAGACGGTGGTGTTCTCGTGGATTGTGTTCAAGTCGCGAGCACATCGCGATCGCGTCAACGCCAAGGTCATGAAGGACCCGCGCCTGGCAAAGATGATGGATCCAAAGGCGATGCCTTTCGACGGCAAGCGCATGTTCTGGGGCGGATTCCAGGTCCTGGTCGACGCCTGAGCGCAAACGAAGACGAAACATGAGATGTCCCGAAGAGCTCATTTCATTCGTCGTAGAATTGAACCGGAACAAGATCTCTGACCAGGAAACCATGACTACAACACAAATAAATTCAATTGAGGACCCATCCTAAAGTGTCGAACAGATCTGGTAACCCCAGGCCAGATCGGAGAAGAATCCCGATGCTTATTAAAATCCTCATCGTTGTCGCCGTTATCATCGTCGTGCTTGTCGTCATCGTGGCTCTGCAGTCAAAGGAGTACCGCGTCGCGCGGAGCACCACCATGTCCGCACCCCCGCTGGCGGTATTTGCGCAGGTGAATGATTTCCATAAGTGGAAACCATGGAACCCGTGGGGCAAAATCGATCCGGCGATGAAGCAAGCGTACGAGGGCGCGCCGGCCGGAACCGGCGCGGTCTACACTTGGGTCGGCAACAAAGAGGTCGGCGAAGGCCGCATGGCGATCGTTGAGAGCCGTCCAAGCGATCTGATCCGCATCAAAATGGAATTCTTCAAACCCTTCGCCGGGATCAGCACCGCGGAATTCACGTTCAAACCTGAAGGCAAACAAACCGCCGTGACGTGGAGCATGTCCGGCGACAAGAACTTCATGGCCAAGGCAATCCACCTGTTCATGAACATGGACAAAATGATCGGCGGTCAATTCGAGAAGGGACTGGCGGAAATGAAATCGATTGTAGAAGCAGCGCCCAAGCAATAGCACGATGACTTCCACTCGACCAGCGGAGAAACATGGCTGCGAGAATAGCTGAAAAAGACACCGGTTTTGCCGCAACGATGACGTCGGACCGGGAGCTCGTCAGCGCACGCATCATCGACGCGCCGCGTGAACGCGTGTTCAAGGCGTGGACAGATCCCGAACTCCTCAAGCAGGGTTCGCGCCTCTGCCCTATACGACATCCGTCGTGGAACTTGACGTTCGGCCGGGCGGCGCCGACCACCTTGTGGCGCTCGTGACAATGAGCTGAAAGGGAAGACACCATGGAAACGACTAGTACAATTCACGCGAGCAAATCATATGCTCAATCTGCTCCTCTCTCGAGGGGGAGACTTTGGACCGGGCGCATCATGAGCGCTCTGCCTGCGCTGTTCTTGTTCGCGGACGGCGTCGGTAAATTGGTGAAACCCGCGCCGGTCGTTGAGGGCACCGTTCAGCTCGGCTATCCCGAAAGCGTCCTTGTCGGTCTTGGCATCGTCCTTCTCGCCTGCACCGTTCTCTACGTGATTCCGCGCACGGCCGTTTTCGGCGCGATTCTGTTGACCGGCTATCTCGGCGGCGCCATTGCCACGCATGTGCGCGTGGGAAGTCCGCTCTTCAGCCACATCTTGTTTCCGGTCTATCTCGCGGTGCTGCTTTGGGGCGGGCTTTACTTGCGCGACGAACGGTTGCGCGCGCTCGTTCCTCTGCGGCGTTAGCACGCCGCAGTCACCGCACCCCATTCATAGAGCAAGAATTCGCAACTGTCCCGGACGAACTTCTTCCTTCGTCGTCGAGATGAAAAACAAAACATGGACCGGGAAACTATGAACACAGGAAAGAATAAGTGGTTACCGGGCAAAGATAAGAAATAGAATTCAGATTAAAGCAAGAATTTGAAAGGAGACGATATGCAAAAAATTACCCCATTCTTGTGGTTCGATGGCAAAGCCGAAGAGGCGATGAATTTTTATGTTGCTATTTTTAAAAATTCAAAGGTTGTGAACGTTACTCGATATGGAGAAGCAGGGCCGGGACCGAAGGGGACGGTAATGTCCGCGATATTCCAACTCGATGGACAAGAATTTTACGCACTAAACGGCGGTCCGATGTTCACTTTCTCGCCCGCCATATCTTTCTTCGTGGAGTGCGAGACGCAGCCAGAAATAGACGAGCTTTGGGAGAAACTTTCTGCCGGCGGGGAAAAACAAAGATGCGGCTGGCTAAAAGACAATTATGGTCTGTCATGGCAAATCATTCCTCCTGCTTTAGGCGAGATGTTGCAAGACAAAGATGCCGAGAAATCAAAAAGAGTCATGCAGGCAATGCTTCAAATGGACAAAATTGACATAGAAACTTTGAGGCGTGCTTACCTTAATAAGACGCTGTAGCTGACGGGGGTCGGCTGGAGAAAGTCCCATGCTCAAAAAATTCCTCATCGCTATCGCAGCAATCATTGTCGTGTTTGTCGTCGTCGTTGCCTTGCAGCCATCGGAGTTCCGCATCGGTGCGCAGCGCTACCATCTCCGCTCCTGCTCCAGCGGTATTTGCGCAGGTGAACGATTTTCATAACTGGGAGGCATGGTCCCCGTGGGCAAAACTCGATCCGGCAGCGAAGGCGACTTTCGAAGGCCCGTCGACAGGAACCGGAGCCATCTTTAAATGGGCAGGCAATAAGGAGGTCGGCGAAGGAAGCATGACGATCACCGAGAGCCGTCCGAGCGATCTGATCAGGATCAAGCTCGAATTCCTGAGGCCCTTCGAAGCCACCAATTCCGCGGAGTTCACATTCAAGCCTGAAGGCAATCGAACCGCCGTGACGTGGAGCATGGAAGGTAAAAACAATTTCATAGCCAAGGCAGTCTGCCTGTTCATGAACATGGATAAAATGGTCGGCGGTCAATTCGAGCAGGGCCTGGCGCAGATGAAAGCCGTAGTGGAAGCAGCGCCCAAGAAGTAGGGCGCCGACTTTTTATTCACGGATCGTTGAAGATTTTTATAAGAACGCCTGAGATAAGGATAATCCAAATGACATCAAGTATCGCAACTGGCCGCGCGGAAACCGCGGTGAGTCGCGACGGAGGAAACCTAACATGAACATAGCACTGTGGATCGTTCAGGCGCTGCTCGCGGCGCTGTTTTTGTTTGCCGGCGGCGTGAAGCTGGTCATGCCGATCGAGGAGATGCTGAAGCAGATGCCGCTACCGCTGCCGGGCTGGTTCTTGCGTTTCACGGCAGTCGTCGAGCTGCTTGGAGCGATCGGCCTGATCCTCCCTCGGCTCCTGCGCATACGGCCGGGTCTGACACCGCTGGCTGCCGCCGGGCTGACGATCGTTATGATCGGCGCGGTGGCGTACACGTTGGCGGCTGGTGATGTCGCATCGGCGCTGATGCCGTTGGTGGTGGGGCTCCTCTGTGCGTTCGTCGCTTACGGCCGCTGGCGCCTGGCGCCGTAATGCGGGTCGTCTCACCCGGCGGAGCGCCGGCGGCAGGCTAAGTTGTGATTGACCATTCGTACTGGAGAACTCGCTCAGTTATCTCAAGAGGCGAAGCGCATCTCCTCGGGGCGTTTTGAATTCATCGTCCTCCTGAACGTGCCCGAGTGTTCGCCCGGTCTCTAGAACCCGGCAGATGATTAGTGCATCGTATTATTTAGGCACGCGTGCCACAGCGTTCACGATTTGAGACGCAACTCGTAGCCGCGCCGCCGAATCAAGGGCGATCGTGTCCTGTCCGGGTGGAATGCACTGGGCATGGATCGACAGAAACAGGAGGCAATATCGATGGCAAGCAAAGCTGATTTCACCCCGGAGGAGTGGAAAACAATTGTCGCCGCTGCGCCTATGGTTGGACTAGCGGTTACCTGTGCGAGCCCCAATGGGCCATGGGGCGTGATGAAAGAGATGTTATCGATGGGGATGGCTATGGCGGAAATGCTGCAGAAGGGTAGCTCCAACCCGCTGATCGCAGAGTTGGCTGCCGATCTAAAAGCGCGGCAAACGAAACCAGAACCGCCCCAAGGCTTAAAAGATCCGGAGCAGTGTAAGCAGTCGGCGCTGAATCACGTGAGAGCCGTGAATGATCTCCTCAACCGCAAGGTCAAGGCCGAGGAGGCAGATGAGTTTAAAAAATGGCTATTAACTATTGGCCGGCGGGTCGCCGAAGCATCGAACGAAGGCGGTGTCTTCGGATTCGGTGGCGAGCGGGTCTCAGAAGCAGAAAAAAATGTGCTCAGGCAAATCGCATTCGCATTGGAGCAGCCGGCGAGTTGACGGTCGATGCGTCGCCACTGCTTTGCGCGCCGATTTGAGGCGGAACTCGAGCTAGAGTTGCCTCGATTTCCGCCGTGCTAACTCGCCTGCTGTTTCATCATCTTCAAGAGCTCTTCGAATGAGGACTTTGCAATCACGCGATTGAACTGCGCGCGGTAGTTGTTGACCAAACTAATATTCTCCGCAACGACGTCGTAGATTCTCCACTTGCCATCGACTCTATGCAGCTTGTAAACGACGGAATAGGTTTGACCGTTCTTGTCGATGATCCGAGAATTGACTTGCGCGTAATCGCCATCGACGGTTTCGCCGGTGTAAATTACCTGTTGCCCATTATAAAGGTCGATCTGATTCGCATAGGTTTTTTCCAGCAAAGCCGTAAAGGTCGAGACGAACTCTTTGCGCTGCTGCGGATTCAGGCGGCGCCAATTTGCCCCGAGCGAACGCATGGCCATCTCATTGAAGTCAAATAACGGGTAAACCACTTGTCGCAATTGATCGATGACTTGAGCTCGTTGTTTTTGATTGTCGAGCTTGGCATTCTTCAAAATCTCGACACCTTGGTTCACCGCGCCGCGAATTGCTTCAGTCGGTTCGCCGGCGTTGGCCGCTTTGCCACTGCAAACCAATATCGAAACCGCGACCATTGATAGAGACAACCGAGTTTTGAATTTCATACGGAAGCTACTCCTCACTTATTTCATTGAGAGTACCCTAAACTTCGCCCCAATCAATGAAGCACAAGGGACCATACTTGTGACTTAGTCTTCTTTCCCTTGGCTGGTCGATTTTTCCACGCGCCCTCCTTCAATTTTCTTTTTAATCCTGCACAATCTAATAGACCGTACTAGAAAATTCATCACCGTCGATGTCGGTCCTCGTTCAGCGGAGGCCTTTGGCTCCGCTGAACTCAAACCGCTGCCACAATGGACGATGTGTCATGGATCTCCTGATAAATCTCGACGTTGACGAACTCGACAAAGCAGTCCGCTTTTACACTTCTGCGCTTGGACTGAAGGTCGGCCGGTGCTTCGGAGCCTTGGGAGTAGAGATGCTCGGGAGTTCGGCGCCAATCTATCTGCTCGTCAAATCACCTGGGACGCCGGCCTCAGATACAACCTCGCAGCGGCGAAGTTACCGGCGGCACTGGACGCCAGTCCATCTTGATTTTATCGTTGATGAAATCGAACCGGCGGTGGAGAGAGCTAAAGTCGCTGGGGCACGGCTCGAACAACCCATCGCTACGCACAAGTGGGGCAAGCTCGCGCTGATGGCTGATCCCTTCGGCCACGGTTTCTGTTTCGTCCAGTTCCTCAGTCGCGGCTATGACGAGATCGCGGAGTAGCAGTAGACTTTGTTATGTGTCCGCTCCGCGGGCGCTCTCATTGCACATGATCTCCTCTATACAACCGCGGGGCCGTAAGCTATAGGAATAATCGTAGGCGTTAATCAAAAGCGCGACTGCTACATTTACAAGGCGGAATCGCTCAATAATTACTATCTTCATATTATAAGGAGGTCGTTATGACAAAGAAAACATTTTCTCGGGGATTGATGACCGCCGTTATCGTGGGAGTCTTCGGGCTGGGTTACGTTTGCGGCTCGATGACGCAGCGCCAGGCTGAGGCCCAGGTGGGCGGGCTGATGGAAAAAGCCGGAAAGATGGGCGGCCCGGTCGGGTCGGTAGCACAATTTGGTTCTTCCATCGTCGAGATGCAGGACCATATCACTGGGCTACAGAAAAATCTGGATACGTTTAAAAAGGTGCAAGCGTCCCTGACCGGTAAATAGACCAAACAAATCTTTAGCGTACCAGCGGTGCTGACGACGGCCACAGCGCAGCTGGCCACGCTTCCTTTTCGTAATCCCCCTGGCGGCGGCGTCCATGATGAGGAAATGTTAAACCCGTGACGCGGTTGCCGAATCATGGATAGCATCGAAACCCCGGAAGCTACGAAGAGGTGCAAACAATGCGGCAGCCACGAGATTTTACCCGTGGTCTATGGCCTGCCCACCGCCGAGACCTTGGCGCGGGCCGCTCTTGGCGAGGTTTTGCTTGGGGGTTGTGTCGTATTGGGTGACGAGCCAGACTGGCGTTGCGCCAAATGTGGTGCT
>VBKX01000592.1 GCA_005879435.1 Deltaproteobacteria bacterium | reverse complement strand
CGTTCTGGTCAATTTGTTCTTTGCTGTAGCCGAACCCCATATAAGACTCGCGAAAGATCGTCCAGAAGGTCAGAGTCTTATCGGCCTTCTCTTTAGCTTCGCCTGGATAAGTAGCAAGCACCGGTGAATTGTAGGGGCGGGTTAGCCGGTTCGCCCGTGCGACCATCATGAAATCGTAAGTCGTTTCCAGGGCATCGAAAATCGGACGGCGGGCTTTGGTTTCTTCGGACATTCGCACGACCAACTCACTGCCCCCTGCGCGAAAGGCGTCGACGCGCACGCCGGAGTATTTTGCTTCGAAGGCGCGCGCAAGGGCTTTGTACGAGTCGCCCGCCAGAGATGTATACCAGGTAACTACGCCCTCCGCTTTCGCTCCGGCAGATAGAATCTGCTCACGATCCGCGCCCATATACGTCGCGATTTCCGCGACGGTCGTTGGCTTGGGGATCTGCGCCGGCAAGCGTAGGGGAAGCACTAACAAATCGAGTAAGGCGAAACCGAGCAGGATTCGCGTCTTCATGGATGGTACGACCTTCCTATTGGAAAATAGCTTGAGCAATTCGCCGCACCCAACAAATTCTCTCATCCACCCTTTCGGCTAATTTCCTTGAGCAGTTTCTCCCAGACTTCGAGTTCTTTTTCGTATTTGTCCGTAACTATTCCATGATCGGGGCGCCAGCGTTTGAAACCGAGATTTTTTGTCGCACTGCCGTAGTCAAATTTTTCCAGCACGGCCTGACCTTCCGGACCTAGTAAATAGTCGGCCAAAAGCAAAGCCGCGTGCGGATGCGGCGGTTGAACGGCGATCGCGGCGCCGCCGACGTTGGTCGGCACGATGTCCATCGGCACCCAGTCAACCGGCGCGCCTTTCGCGATCGCGTTTAACGTGTGATTGCGAAAAATTGCCGGCGAGGCGAGAACTTCGCCTGATGCAATGAGATCGAGAAGCGCCGGCGGAATGATCGTGTGCAGAGCAATCTCTTGAACCTTAAGCTTTTTGACAAACTCCTGCCCCTTGGTTTTGAGCATGGCGCCAACGACTTTGTAACTCGGATCGCTGACCGATACTCCCATGCGGCCTTTTAGCTCCGGATGGAGCAAGCCTTCGTAGTTCTTCGCCACCGCGTTCTTAGAGAGCAGTTTCTTGTTGTAGGCAAAGCCGATGTAGGACTCGCGGGCGATCGCCCAGAAGTAGAGACCCCGTTCGCTTTTTTCCTTGGCGTCTTCCGGGTAGGAAGCAAATTGCGGCGAGTGATATGGGCGCAATAGAAAAGCGTCACGCATGAACATGAGATTACCCTCGGTGGTCTCCACCGTGTCCGCGATATACCTCTTGGCCTTGGATTCCTCATACATTCTCGTAGTCATGTCCGAACCTGAAACACGGTAGGCTTCGACTTTTACGCCGGCATATTTTGTTTCAAACGCTTTGACCATGCCTTTGTAAGACTCACCGGCAAGCGAAGTATACCAGGTCACCTTGCCCTCGGTTTTTGCACCGTTGTACAGCACCTGTTCGCGGTCTTTGGCGCTGTAGGTGACCAGCTCCGCGATCGTTGTGGGCTTGCGGCCTTGGGCGGGCGATGCCGCGGGAAACATCAAGAATATCCATAGAACAAGAATGCAAGCTCTCATCTTCGAGCACCTCCTATCGGTGCTCTTATCGCGCTCTAGTTTTTCCGGCAAGCCGTCCGAGGTCAATTTATTGCACGCCCGATTAGCTCCGCAGCGAGAAAATCTCATGTGCCGGAGTCACTCGCGAAATCTTCGGCGCGACAGTGTCGGTTACGTTCGATTATCCGGCAAAGCATGCGTGCGAATTTGTCAGTTGTTGGAATTGCCGGGAGCTTTTAGTCGCGTTGTGCCACTGACTTTAGCTTACTCGGGGGACGAGCTGATACTGGCTCTCAGCGGCTTGACGCAACCAACACGCGCTCTCATGGACCGGGATATTGGCGCCAAACTGCTCGGTAATTAATCGCAACTTTCTCGATCAAATCGTTGATTTCGTTAAGGCACAACGAGAGCTAGCCGATATCTCCAGTAAGACGGGCGAAGATGGTGAGGCAGATGTGAAATTTCATCAGACCTCAATCCGCAGACAGCTTAAAGTAAAGTATGATGCAAATGGGGTCCGGATGAAGGTTGCGGTTGTGCGGCATGGACGCGGTAACGTGACGGAGATTGCGACAAAGTGCAGTTTAACCTTCACGGTTTGCTTTTACGCCTAGCGGCAGCACCTGTGTTTCGTCAATTGAGTCGTAACATCAGTGTTCCCGCATTAGAAATGAACCGCGGCTGTGATTTGTCTTGCGGTGGATACATGGGAATTTTCACCACCTATGCACAGGAAAACTGTGATCGATAGTGAAGTCGACATCAACGGGCATCCGGCACAATCGGAAACGCCTCTGCGCATTCTGTTGGTCGAAGACAATGTCGACAATCAATTGTTGTTCCGCGCTTATCTTAAGAAGGTGCCCTGTCAACTCGAGCTCGCCGAAAACGGCCTGATTGGAGTCGAAAAGTTCCAGTCCGTCCCTTACGATCTCGTCCTCATGGATATGCAGATGCCGGTGATGGATGGCTACACGGCGACCCAGCTCATCCGCCAGTGGGAAAAAGACCAGAGGCGAAGGCTCACGCCGATCGTTGCGCTGACGGCAAATTCGCTTTGCGCAATGGCAGAAAAGGCTTTGGAGGTGGGGTGCACGGCATATTTCATCAAGCCCGTTCCGAAGGAAACGTTCATAAAGCTCATTGTGGAATATACCGGGGGTCGGGAGTTATGACGCAGTTGGATGGCGACGGCGCCGGTAAAAAAATCATCGTAAATGTCGACCGGGATCTCGAAGATCTGATCCCGGGATTTATGGACAATCGGCAGAACGATATCGTGACCATAAGAAATGCTGTCGAACAGGAGGATTACGAAACGGTCAGAAGTCTAGCGCACTGCTTGAAGGGCTGCGGCGCCGGTTACGGTTTCAACGAAATCACGGAAATCGGCGCTACGCTAGAACAAGCGGCGAAAGCCAAAGACCGGCAAAAAATTGAAGAGTGGCTCAATTGCCTGGCGCAATATTTGGGAAAGGTCGAAATCGTTTATGAATGAGCCCATGGATGCAACCATCCTAGCGGTCGATGACGACGCAACTAGTCGCAAAATCTTAGACCGCG
>VBKX01000591.1:1998-2387 GCA_005879435.1 Deltaproteobacteria bacterium | reverse complement strand
CCGCCGGTGCCGCTGAGCAAAACCAAGTGCGCGCCCGGGCCGTGGCGGTGCGCCTTCTTGTACGTGCCGATGGGGAACTCGGAGATATGGCTCTTGGTATTGTTGTCAGCGATCTCCAACATCGCGTTGATGCCACCGGCGCCGCGCTCCTTCCACCCGTAGAGCAGCATGTCCGGCGCGTTGGCGATGAAGTTGGATTCCCAGATCCGCCGGTTGAAGAGTTTTCCTTTGCCGCTGAAATAGTCTTCTTCGCCGGCGTAGCGCGACGTGAACATATGATCATTATTAAAAATGAAATTGTTGTCGCGAAACAGGCGCATCATCGGCGGCGCGTTGGTCACGGCGACGTAACGCGCCGGCTCTGTGCCGCTACCGTTGAAGTTCTGGTA
>VBKX01000591.1:628-1844 GCA_005879435.1 Deltaproteobacteria bacterium | reverse complement strand
GGCGACCGCGCCAAAGCCGCCTTTGCGCTCCCATGGTCCGAGCTCGACCTTCGCCAAGCTTGGAAAATAAAATTCTTGATGGACTGTGACGCCTTCCGCCTTGAGCCAATCTGCATAGGGATCGGCCTTTGCGTAATCTTTAAGACCCGTTTTCGGGGTCTCAGCGACTTTCATATCGGTGCCAAGCATTACCACGGTTAGACCCTCCTCTTATTATGATTATCAATAAAAAAACTTACGATTTGCCTTTTTACACCCAACGCCGCCGGCGCTCAACTAAAACCAGGCCACCCTTTTTGCAAATATCCGGTATCGGGCTGTCTTGTCAACGAGCAAAAATCAATGCGACAGGACAAATAGTCATGCGCTTGCTGATCCAAGTCCCGAATCAAGGCCAAACATAGATATCACCAATAGACTTTAGTCCAAACCATCGCGTAAACAAGATGTTGCCCCATCTTGTGAACCAGGCTTAAGATTATATAATTGAGTTGAAGACGATATCGTTGATCGTAGCCCGACTTTGATTCAAAGGATAAACGCTGGCGCTTAACCGGGAGCAACACCATGAGCCGGAACTGTCACTTGAATGGCGGGATCGTGGTAGGCGAAAAACACTTATTTTATAGCGCGGCATTCGCCGCGCTCATCATTTTGGCAGGCTGCAGCATGACCAAGCCGCCGACCGATAGTTTAGCAAGAGCGGAATCGGGAGCGCGCGCAGCCGATGAGGCGAAAGCCGAGGAACTGGCGCCGGTGGACTACAAAAATGCCCGCGATAAATTGGCCAAAGCGAAGGCGGCCATGGCCGCCGAGCGCTACGACGAAGCCCGCCGGCTCGCCGAAAGCGCTCAAGTCGACGCCGAGCTTGCTTTAGCTAAAGCCGAAACCGAGATATTGCGTCGCGCCGCCGATCAAGTTTGGAAGAAGTCGGAAGTCCCGCCGACGCAAGCCGAGTTGGAGTCGCGAAAACCGATCAGCCAGGGTGCCGAAAAGGAGTAGCCTATGCAAGTCAGCGCAGCTTCCCTTCGGATGACAATACTGCTGATTACCGCGCTCTCGGCGGCCTGCGCGGCGGTGCGCAATCCGGCATTGGATCGAGCGCGGGATGTCTATGAAAAGGCTCGTCAAGATCCGGCCATCGTTCGCAATGCCGGCGTGGCTCTGGATAAAGCCGGGCAGACGCTGGAAGCCGCGGAAAGGCTGTGGACGAAAG
>VBKX01000591.1:0-546 GCA_005879435.1 Deltaproteobacteria bacterium | reverse complement strand
CACAGTAAACTGCGGGCTTTGGCCAAAGCACTTCTCGCTTTCCACCGGAATGTTTGCTCAGAAGCTTAGCCGCGTCTGTGTTCGGTCTTTCCTTGAGCGACTTCTCTTTCGAACCCCGGCAGGATCGCTTTGAAGAAAGCATTTTGAACCAGACGCAGCATGGTTTCCCACGTGCTCGTTTGCGGCGACTCGATGTCTCCGGAAACGGTGGTTTGGGTAGCGACTTCTTGACGCGGCGAATTGGTCAACAACGCCGAGATTCCGCCGATCAAGCCCTCGTAGAGTTTGCGAAAAAGGCTTTTTTCCCGGTCCTGGCGCGCATCGTACACGTCCATGTCTCGAAACAACGGCTTTATGTAGCCCTCAACTTTACCTTGCCGGACTTTTAGCTCGGAATAAAAAGAAAACTTGCCCTCGACCACGTCGAAGTTGCCGTAGGCGCGGAATAAATTGTTCATTGCCCGCATATCGGTGTTTTCGATACCCATCGTCAGGTCAAAATCCGGTCCTTTCTTTTCCGGGCGAAAAGCCACGTCGATTTTACTT
>VBKX01000590.1 GCA_005879435.1 Deltaproteobacteria bacterium | reverse complement strand
TTTACTATCTGCGTGTGATCGTGGCGATGTACATGGAAGAGGGCGGAACCGAGGGCAAGAGCTTCGGCCAAGCGCCGTACGTCTACATCGCGATCGCGCTGGCCGTCATCGGCACGATTTACCTGGGGGTCTTGCCGGCTGCGGCCCTCAATTGGAGCCGCGAAGCGTTTTCTGCGCTCGACTAGCTCGGCCGCTGCGTGTTCAATTCGGTTTGGTGAAAAAACCGATCCCCACAGGCACTTCCGTAGTACCAGGCAACCACTCTTCAAATTTGCCCGACTTGACGTAGAGCTGGGCCGAGCCGCCGCCGTCGAGATTGAGTAAATCATCTGCGTCGAGTTGCCAGCGACCATTCATGAACAACTCTTGGATTTCGCTGAAGCTCAGCCCGCCGACCACCGCGTCGGTGACGCCGACGATCATTTGTCCCTTTTTATCGATGCCGATCACAGTCCGGCGAGCATAACGCGCCAGGTTGCTGCCGAATTCCACGGTCACGCCACGACGCAACAACAGCGGCCCGGTTTGCAGGGCTTCGCTGGCCTGAGCCGGCAGAAACTCATCACGATGGATCACGAACGGGCCCGACTCGCCGACACCGAAGACGCCGGTATAGAGCGCGTGCTTGGAAACGCTTCGGTTTATTTCCTGCACCGCCGTTTTCAGGTAGGCCAGCGGACGGCTGTTTTCATCGAAATAACTGGCATTGATCGCGGCGATGGCGCCGGACTTCTCGGCAAAGGTTTTTGCGCTGGCGGTTTTCATTTGAAATTGCTTGGCGTGCAATACGCGCGCTCCGACTACTTTACTGTCAAAGCGCAATAATTTGAGATCGAGAGTGTAATTCGGATTAGCGCGTTCCATGACCATGGTGCGAAAGCCGACGCCGTTTTGCAGCGTTCGCCAGCGGCCGGCATCCGTCACGGTCAGCGTCGCCCCGACTTGCGCTCTCGCCGGCGCCTGAGAATGCACCGTCTCGACGGACAGCAGCCAAAGAGTGAAAACCAAACCCACCGATAAATACTGCCGCGCCATCATCGCTGGGCTTAGGATAACAAACCGGGATAGAAAGAAAAACCCGCGGGCCCGGGAGCACGCCGGGGTTTGCTTGTTGCGGTCCGATCCTGATAACTTTTGAAATAGCACAAATTTACCGGAGGCAAATATGAAACAACTCGTTTATGTGACATTCATTGCGGCGTTGCTCGCCGGGTTTTCGGCTTGCGGCGACAAAAAGGACTCCGCCGCGCGGGACGAAGAAGTAAAAAAAGTGATGCAAGAAGGGATGCAAAAAGAGAAATCCATGATGGAGGGCATGCAAAAAGGCGTAGAGGGTATCGAAAAGAAAATGACCGAGCAGAAAGAAGAAACGAAGAAGTAAACGCTTCGCGGTTTAAGTTGTGCGCCATGGGCGCTTTTGGCGGGCCGTCTCGGCTTACGCACGCGGCTTGATCTCGAAAACTACCCGATCCATGTCGCGCGGCGAACCGCGCGAAGAAAGAATCTCTTTGCGCAGATTATCATCGGTGATCTGCCTGGCGACACAGAGCAGTTTTTCGCCCTGCACTTTCAATTCGACCGCGGGATTACCCAGCATATTTTGGCACCAGTGCTTACCCTGCACCCGGCTCGACGAGGCGTAGAAGCAACCCCGATGATAGACGAAGCGAAGCTCGACGGTTCGGAGTAGGCCGGTCTTGCGTCCGATCGTCGTCAGATCGGCGACGACATTTGCGCCATCATCCAGATTCATGCTCGTGACTATAAGTCGCCGCAGAAGTCGAGACAAGCGCTAGGATCTGTCTTGACTCGTTCTCCAGTGCAGGGATAAGCTTGGCGCGTTTCAGCGCCACAACATAAACTCTCGGACGCATTGGAGGAATGCATGGCGACGATGAAATCGACTGGAATCACTCCGACCATGATTAAATACGGCGGCGGCATCAGCGCGGTGCGCGCCTTACCCAAAGCCAAAGGCAAACGCCCTGCCGTCATTATTCTTCATGAACGCTATGGCATCGATCAGCATACGAAAGACTTAACCGTGAAATTGGCTCAAGCGGGATTCGTCGGCCTGGCACCCGATTTGTTTCACCGCTTCGCCGGTGACCGCAAAGCGGTGTTGCGCGGCGAGCAAAGAGTCGATCTCACCGACGAGGGCGCGCTGGAAGACTTGAACGGCGCCGTGGAATATTTGAAGAGACTTAAGGAGGTCGACGCCGCGCGCATCGGCATCATCGGCGTTTGTCAAACGGGCCGGCAGCCGGTACTGCTGGCCGCGATACGAAGCGACATCGCCGGAGCAGTGGTGCTCTATGGCGCAATCGGCGGCCGGGAGTGGATGGGAAATAATCTTCGCCCGACGCCCATCGAAGATCTGACCGCGCAAGTGAGTTGTCCGGTCTTGGGTATCTTCGGCGAAGCCGATCACATCATCTCCATCGATGACGTGGTACGCTTCCGAAACTGTTTGGAAAAGGCCAAGAAGAACTGCCACATTCGCATTTACCCCGGCGCGCCGCATGGCTGGCTCAACGACACCATGCCGGGGCGCTACCGCAAGGAGGCGGCAAAAGACGCATGGAGTCTGATGATGGCCTTTTTGAAAAAATGTTTCAGCGGCGGGTGGGACAGAAACCGCATTGTTTGTCGCTACGAAAGTGATTACTGGACGAAATACAATTTCTCCAAAAATATTCGGCTTGAATGAAAGGATCGCCGCGCGGCCATGAAAACAAAGCGAATCATGAGTCGGTTCTATTGGTACGGTCTGGCGTTGGCCGCGATATGGCTTAGCTTGCCTGCGTCACTGTGCGCCGAGCGTATCAGCATTGCGACACCGAGCCGCGGTCTTTTTGAATTTCCCGTCGTCGTGTCGATGCGCAAAGGGTTTTTTAAGAGCGAAGGCCTGGACGTCGACAAGATTCAAATGCAACCGGCCATCGGCGTCAAGGCGCTGATATCCGGCGACGTCGATTATCTGCTCGCCTGGGGGTCGGCGTTGCGCGCCGCGGTGACCGGGGTTCCGATCAAAGCCGTGGTCGGGATCGCCGGGCGGCCATTGCATGTCCTAGTTGCCCGCCCTGAAATCAAGACGCCAAAGGAGCTGAAAGGAAAAATCATCGGCGTCGATTCGGTTGCCGGCACGGTGGATTACCTTTCGCGAGTCGCCGTGCGCCATTTTGGTTTCGAGCCCGATAAGGATGTCAAGATCATCGTCACTGGCGAAAGCCCGACGCGCCTGGCCGCGCTCCACGCCGGCTCGATCGACGCGACGGCGATCGATGTTGCCTTTGCCGTGA
>VBKX01000105.1:6653-9464 GCA_005879435.1 Deltaproteobacteria bacterium | reverse complement strand
TGCGTGTGGACGGGATGTAGGGATAATAGGGCTGCCAATCAATCTCCAGCGGCGGATTCCGTTCCGGGTCCAGGTAGTCCGCTTCCAAATAGGCAACTCCGGTCAAACCTTGCGGCGCTATGCGAATACGAAAACCGCGATCGAGCGCCTCCTTGAGCTGTTCGCTTTTCGGATCATTGACCTGGAACTGAAACATGTTGGACGAGATCGACATGCGCACCACCACATACTCCCGCTTCGTCGCATATTCCGCGCTGGTCAGCGAAATCTGTTCGACCCTGCCGACGGGTACGCCGCGAAACTTTACCGGCGAGCCGACGTCCAATCCTTGAACGGATTCGTCGATGTAGGTCTCGACGATGCTCTTTTTCTGAAAGATCGTGCCGACGCCCAGCACGACGACCCCGATGATACCGATCACGACGGCGCTGATGACAAAAATTCCGATTTTGAAGTAACTAAATTTTCCCATCCGCTAGAATGCCGGTTCAATCCATCAACAACCCGATCCACGTCAATTTTCACTCGAAGCTTGCCGAAAAAAGAATTGATGCACTCTCGGGTCGTCACTGTGATCGCGAAGCTCTTGGGGACTGCCGATCGCGATAATGCCTTTCTCTTGTTTATCCAACATAATCACCCGATCCGCAATCGTGAAGATGCTTGGCAGCTCGTGGGTGACCACGATGAAAGTGATTTTCAAACTGTGCGCCAAGCTTAAAACCAATTGATCCAGCTCCGCCGAAGTGACCGGGTCCAACCCGGCCGACAGCTCGTCGAGAAACAGCATGCGCGGGTCGAGCGCCATGGCGCGCGCGATGGCGCCTCTTTTCTGCATGCCGCCGCTCAGCTCCGACGGCATGCGCTCCGCTACGCCGCTCAAGCCGACTCTTTCGAGCTTCATCAGCGCGATCAAGCGAATCGCTTCCGGCGGCAGATCGGTGAATTCTTCCAGCGGCAACGCGACGTTTTCGAGCAGCGTCATGGAGCCGAACAACGCGCCGCTTTGATACATTACACCGAACTTGCGCAGAATCTTTAGCCGCGTCGCGCCGGAAGCCGCGGTGATATCTTCGCCATCGATCAAAATCTTGCCCGCCGCAGGTTTGTAAAGCCCGATCATGTGTTTGAGCAACGTGCTCTTCCCCGAGCCGGAACCGCCAAGTATGGCGAGGACCTCGCCGGCGTAGACCTCTAGATTGATGTGATCGAGGATAACCTGACCGTCATAGGCAGCCTTCAAGTCCATCACCCGGATGATCACCTCGCGTTCGGATCCGCTCGCCATCTAGACTCCCAGATAATAATAAACCACCGAGAAGATGCCATCTGTAATCGCGATCAAAATGATGCCGCTCACGACGGCGCTGGTGGTCGATTGTCCGACCGCGGTAGCACCGGTGCCTGTTTGCAAGCCGCGCAGGCAGCCGATGCCGGCGACGAGGATGCCGAAGGCGAATGATTTGACCCGACCGCCGACGATCGATCTGTAGCTGACGTCGTATTGGATCTGATGAAAATAGGTGATCAGCGGAAATCCCAACGAGAGCATGACGACCGCGCCGCCAATCAATCCGACCAGATCCGCGAAGATCGTCAACAGCGGCGTCATGCCGACGGCGGCAACCACCCGTGTGACGATCAAGAAACGCACGGGATCGAGCCCCATCGTTTTGAGCGCGTCGATCTCTTCGCGCACTTTCATCGTGCCGAGCTCCGCTGCGAACGCCGAGCCCGAGCGGCCCGCTAGGATGATCGCGGTCATCAACGGACCCAATTCGCGCAAGATCGAAAGTCCGATCAGGTTGGCAATAAAAAGCTGGGCGCCGAACTGACGCAACGGAACGGCAGCTTGAAAGGCCATGATCAGACCCATGAGAAAACTGACCAGCGCGACGATCGGTAAAGCGTTGACTCCCGCAGCCTCGGCGACGCTCATCGCGTCGCGCCAGCGCACGCTGCTTGGGTGGAGCGCCGCATACGCAAGCCCGGCGCCGAGCTCGCCGACAAAGCTTACGAGGATCTGAATATCGCGCCAGACTTCGACCGTGGCTTCGCCAATTTCATCGGCGAGCCCCTTGCGTGGCGTCTCGCCGGTGACGTCCGCCACCCGCGCGACGCCATCGTTGAGCAGATTAGCGAACTCTGGCCTCAGTCCATCGATACGCAAATCGACGCTTTCTTCAAAGTGAAGTCTGAATTTCGCTAACAAATTTTGCCTAGTACTGTTGTCGCATAAATATAACCACATACGCTTACCGCGCTGTCCCGAGCGGGTCCCCGGTTCAGCTTCAAAGAGATAAGTTCGGGGAGACCTAGTCTGCAGTTTGGTTGCAGATCGAAATCGTGCGCAGATCGACACCTCTGTGCGCAGATGAGGCCATGTCAGTGCTGAACGTTAGACGACGTTATCATTGTGCTGGGTCCGGCGCCCCGGTCAACCTAGGTTCGAATGGCGACCTTGCGCGGCGCGCGCACGATTACTCTCAAGCTCGCGGACAACACGAGCGCAAAAACAAATTCCTGGCGTGATTTTGAAACTGACTTATAAAAACCCAAAGTCGAGCACCGAGCAGCGATGGTGCCAAACTAGCAACTATCGACGGCCTTTGAAAGCGAAGGATTTCGGTTGAATGTCAATGCGGCCAGAGGATATAGAAGGGATGAATCACGAACCCGGAGTTGAAACCAATGGCGCAAAAAGGCTTGAGTCATATCGCTTTAAAATCCCGCGATCTCAAAAAGACCGAAGAGTTCTACATCGGCGTGTTAGGCTTCAAAATCGCCTTCCGCCACCCGCCGAGTATGATT
>VBKX01000105.1:0-6550 GCA_005879435.1 Deltaproteobacteria bacterium | reverse complement strand
AAAATCGCCGGACGCCGCGGCGACGATGCCTTTTATTTTTCCGATCCCAACGGCTACCAGATCGAATACTACTGCGACTGACGCGGAGCTTCCTGCTGGCGGAGAATAAATTTGCCTGGCCTAATTGCATCTCTCACAGAGTGCATTAGAATAAGCTCAACTGGTCTTTTGCAAGTCTCCGAAAGTGCTCGGTCGTGAATTTCGGCCATCTTTCCGTAATCCCTGACTTCTTGCGCGCCAGTTGAAATAGCTCTGCCATCTGCTCGGCATAGACTCCCTCGCCGCGCATGCGCGTCTTAAAATTCGGGTCGTTCAGTTTGCCACCGCGAATTTCGCGAACTCGATTTAGAATTTTTTGCTTCTTGTCAGGATAGTGCTGATCGAGCCACTGCTCGAACAGCGCCTTCACGGCAAAGGGCAACCGCAACGCAACGTATCCTGAAAACGTCGCGCCCGCTTTGGCCGCCGCCAGCGCAATCGCCGGAGCTTCCGAATCGGTGAGACCGGGGATCATCGGCGCCTGCAAATAACCAACCGGCACACCGCCATCGGCAAGGGCTTTGATCGCGGCTAGCCGCCGCGCCGGCCGCGACGCGCGCGGTTCGAGCAATGAGGACAACTTATGATCGAGAGTCGTCAGCGAAAGCGTCACGCCGATGCAGTCATAACGCGCTAGTTCGGAAAGTATATCGATATCGCGCGTCACCAGATGATTTTTCGTGATGATAACGACGGGATTGCGAAATTCGAGCAGCACTTCCAAGCAACGCCGCGTCAGCCGCTTTTGCTTTTCCACCGGTTGATAACAATCGGTGTTGCCGCTGAGCGCGACGAGCTGCGGCTTCCAAGCGCGGCTGGACAGCTCTTGGCGCAAAAGCTCCGCTGCGTCTTCTTTGACCATGATCTTGGTTTCGAAATCGAGGCCGGCAGAAAACCCAAGATACTCGTGAGAGGGCCGGGCATAGCAGTAAACGCAGCCATGCTCACAGCCGCGGTATGGATTGACGCTGGCGTCGAAGCCGACGTCGGGGCTGTCGTTATAGGCGACGATCGATTTCGAACTATCGGCGAAAAATTGGGTCTGCGGCGAAGAGGTATCGTCGCTGTCCTGCGGCGGCTCAGGCACCCGCTCGATGGATTCGAAGCGGTTCTTCGGGTTGACCGCGGCGCCGCGGCCACGCACAGGAGGCAGCGAGGTCATACGATACCCTACGAAGCGGCGGGTGGAGTCTGAGCGGGAGCAGCCGGAGCGGCGGGTTTTGCCGCGGCTACCGCCGCCGCCAACTTCGCGTCATGCGCGAGATGGCGTGTCACCCGCTTCATGAAATTGACCTTGCGTCGGAGCTTTTTGATTTTTTTGCGATCAGCGCTCGACGTTAGAAGCTCGACCTTCTGCTTCTGCAGCGCTCGTATATCTTGTTTGACCGCGTGAATCGCATTTAAGTCCTTATGCGTCTCGTCGTAAGGAATCCCCTGAGCCGCCGCGATCGCTTTGACCAGCTCCTCTTTTTCCAGAGCGATGACGTTTTTGAGATCGGTTTCCTGTTTGGCGACATCGCGCAGTTTGGGCATCGGTAATTTTCTCAGTTCTTTCAGTTCCATCGTTTGCACCCCCCTTTGACAACTGAATTCCAGGTAGCATATTTACCCTGTAAAACCATAATGGCAACGACGCGCCAGCCTAAAGCCAAAGCCGCAGCACCATCGGCTCGGATGAGGGAGATTCTCACGCGGTTGGAGAAGGTTCATCCCGACGCCAAGCTCGATCTCGATTTCACCAACCCGCTCGAGCTCCTCATCGCGCTCATTCTCGCCGCCCAGGCGCGCGACGATCTGGTCAACAAAGTCACTGTCGATTTATTCAAGACCCATCACACCGCTGCGGATTTCGCGGCCACGCCGCCGGCAAGATTGCAGACCCAGATCAGCAAGATCAATTTTTATCGTAACAAAGCCAAATCGATTCACAATTGCTGCCGCGCTCTGGTCGAGCGCTTCGGTGGTAAAGTTCCGAGCAATTTAGAAGATCTCGTGTCGTTGCCCGGCGTCGGACGCAAGACGGCGAACATCGTCCTCGGTAACGCCTTCGGCCAGCAAACGATCGGCGTCGACACCCACGTCATGCGTCTCTCGCAGCGTCTTGGCTTCACAAAAAAAACCGACCCGGACAAAATCGAAACCGACCTGATGACAATCGGCCATCTGATGCAGTATCATGGCCGTCGAGTTTGTCTCGCGAAAAAACCAAAGTGTCCCGAATGCACGATCAAAGATCTCTGTCCGTTTCCGCAGAAAACCAAAATTTTTACGCATAACCGGTGAACATCCTTATCGTTGGCGCAGCGGGCAACCTGGGCTCCCCTGTAACGAAGTTTCTCATGTCAGGGCCGCATCGACTGCGCCTGCTCACGCACAAGCGCACCTTACCCTTCGATATGTCCGAGGGCGCCAATGTAGAGATTGTTCACGGCGACCTCGCCGACCGAGCGTCGCTGCCAGACATTTGCGCGGGTATCAACTGCATCGTTTACGTCGCGGGCGTCTTCTTCCGCCCATACCCGGAAAGGTTTCTCCGTCTGACGAATACAGTTTACGCTGAGACCATCGTCGATGCCGCTCTCGCGGCGCGGGTGCAAAAATTTATCCTTGTGAGTTTTTCCCACGTCGAGGAACATACGACGCCGGACACGCCGGCTAGGGGCCTACTTAACGTTCATCCCAAGTCGAGCCATGCGCGCACTCGGCTCGAAGCTGAAAAATATCTGTTTCGTGCGTGTCAAGGCCGCGGCATGACACCGATCGTACTCCGCGCGGGAGTGATTTACGGACGAAACGTGAAGCTCCTGGAAGCGGCACATTGGCTAATGAAGAAGCGTCTGATGGCGATTTGGCGCAAACCGACATGGATTCACTTGCTCGCCCTACCGGATTTCCTCAACGACGTCGAAATCAGTATCGAGAAAGATCTATCCGGTATTTACACCATCTGCGACGATCAGCATCTCTTGCTTCAAGAATTTTTAGATCGACTCGCCGTCCATTGGGGCTGCCCAAAGCCTTGGCGCCTACCGGCTTTCTCGTTTTATGCAGCGGCGTTCGTCTGTGAAACGTTCGCGACGATATTCCGGACGCCAGCGTCGCTCACCCGTGATATGATTCGCATGGGTATGACTTCCGTGGTCGCCGCCACGAGCCGCATGAAGCGAGAACTTGTACCGAGACTTGTCTTCCCGACTCTCGTCGAGGGCTTAACAACACTTTGAGCTCGACGGGACCTGCTCGGTTTGCGCGTCCGTACCGAGATGGCAAGGAAAACTATAAGTTGTTTCTCGGCTGGGGCCGCAGTAGACTGTTAATGATTTTAAGCCGACAACACTGATTCATGTCTAACCGCTTTGAGCCACCCGATCCGTCTCGCCTGCTGTGGGAAGCACGCGGATTAATCGAGCTACCGCGGCTGTTGTTCCGTTTCCCCGGTCTTGCGAGGCAGCCGCGCGGCCACGGTCGACCGGTGCTGATCCTGCCGGGTTACGGCGCCGGCGATGGCTCTACGGCGATATTGAAGAGCTATCTCCGCTTGCTCGGCTATCGAGCGCGCGGCTGGGGTCTGGGACGCAATCGCGGCGCCGCGTCCGAGTTACTTCCACGCATATTGAAACGGGCGTTGTCCCTCGCCCGACGCACCAATCATAAAGTCAATCTCATCGGCTGGAGCTTCGGCGGTTATCTCGCGCGCGAGCTGGCGCGCGAGCGCGCGGATCTTATCGGCCAGGTCATTACCCTCGGCACCCCCGTCGTCGGCGGTCCGAAATATACCGTGATTGCCAAGTCGCTTCTCCTCCGCGGAATTGACATCGAGGCGATTGCCGCTGAGGTCGAAAAACGCAATAAGATCTCGCTCAACACCCCGGTAATCGCGATTTATTCGCGCCGAGACGCGGTTGTCGCCTGGGAAGCCTGCATCGACCGGCATGCCGCCAATGTCGAGCATATCGAGGTCCATACTACCCATCTCGGTTTTGGCTTTTCGCCCGAGGTCTATAAGATCATCGCGCAGCGGCTGGCTGCCGCTCACGAGGCCGTGGAGCAGCCGGCCCAACCCGAAAACGCGGTCATCGCAGTTGTTCCGCATGAGTGACAATCGAGACGCTCAACCCATTTTTCGCAACCTCTTCGTGCCCCCGGATGGAATCTCCTCTAGTCTTCTGGCTCATTGCGTCGGTTCTGGTATTGGCCGGCTTGGTGGGCCTCGTCTTGCCGGCGATTCCCGGCACGCCGCTTATCTTCGCCGGCCTGCTGCTCGCGGCGTGGGCCGAAGGCTTTAAGTACGTCGGAATTTGGACAATCGCCGCCCTTGCCGCGCTTGCCTTAATTGCCTTGGGTGTCGATCTTTGGGCCACGATGTTCGGCGCCAAAAGGTTTGGCGCTTCCAAGCGGGCGATCGTGGGTGCGCTCATCGGCGCGGTTATCGGCATCTTTCTTGGCTTGCCCGGCGTCGTCCTCGGTCCGTTTATCGGCGCCGTGGCCGGCGAACTCTCGGCGCAACGCGATCTACGGCAGGCGACATTGGCGCTGGCTTTTACGATGATCGGTATCTTTCAAGCGACGCGTTTTCTCTCATGACCGGCGAGTGTTAGGATGGAGCAAGCAAAAATGAACTCCGACGGGAAAGCCGATATCAGCCAAACTTGTTTGTGAACTCTGCTCAATCCGGAGGGTCGAAATGAGAACGATCACGGTTTTGTTTTTGACGCTATTGCTTCACGGTTACGCGCTGGCATTGACCATCGCTACGGGTTCCGCCGAAGGGACTTACTTCAAGATCGCTCAGGACATCAAGCAGGTTGCCGAAAAAGAAGGGATCCCGATCGAAGTCATTCAAACCAATGGATCCTTCGAAAATGTCAATTTGCTGGGGGCCGGCAAAGTCGATCTCGCGATCATGCAACTCGACGTCCTGCGGTTCGTCGCGGAGATCATGCTCAAAGAAACCGGCTTGAATGTATTGCAAGAGACAAAGGTCGTTCTGAATCTCTATCCGGAAGAAATCCATATCATCACGAAGAACGGCGACATTCGGACGATACAAGATCTGCAAGGCAAGAAAGTCGCCGTGGGGCCGGAAAAGGGAGGGTCCGCTCTCACGGCGGAGGTATTGCTCGCCGGCTTCAACTTGAACGTTGAACGCGTCTTCGACGCGCCCGATGCGGCGATCAAAAAACTCGGCACCGGCGATCTCGACGCGCTGATTTTTATCGGCGGCGCGCCCGTCCCGGCTTTTCGGAATCTGGACAAAACGTTTCACTTCGTCGCGTTTCCACCGAACAGTGGTTTGGAACAAATCTATATCAAAAAGAAGATCGAAAAATCAGTTTATCCTTGGGCGGACGACTTCGAGACCTACGCCGTCCCCTCGGTGATCATGACGCGAAACCGCGACGAACGGGACTACGCCGTGACGTTACAAAAACTCGTGCTGTCGATCTTAGTGAACAAAGAGAAACTCGATGTCACCGGCCATCCCAAGTGGAAGGATTCTTACGTGCGCTCCACCTTGGGCGGCGTCGGCTACAGCCCGACGACGGACGTCATTCAACTCTACAACGTTCTCGACAGCGTCGGTTATCGGATCATCAAGAAGTAACGGTCTTGGGCGGACGCTTTATTCATCGCGATGCACGGTCGCCAGAGCGAACGCCGGCAAGCACACCGCGATGTACTCAGCGCCCGCGGCACCCGGCGTTCCGTAGCGCACCCACTCGCCGGCATGAACGATGACGGCTTGCCCCGCAGCGACCGTGTGAATCGCCTCGCGCGTCTCAACCTGCAGTTCGCCTTTTAATACGATCGTATATTCATCGAACTCGGGAGTTTGCCCCGGTTCGCGCCAACCCGAAGGGCTGGTCATCTTGGCGATGCTCAGCGCTGAAGTTTGCGAATTCACCCGTCCGACAAATTCTTCGATAATCTTCGGCGGCCGACCAGCCGCGGGAACAACAGTCGGCTTTGCGATCAGTCTCGGCATAAAGTCTCTGAAAATTAGTAAAGACTACTTCGCGCGGGTGGTCAGCTCGATTTTGTAGCCGTTAGGATCCTCGAGGAAGGCAATGGCGTTGCTGTTGCTCCCATGTTTCATCGGACCCGGTTCGCGCACGATCTTGACCCCTTTGGCGCGAAATTCTTCGCAGGCTTTGTAAACGTCAGGCACGCCGAGAGCGATATGTCCGAAACCGTTGCCGATATTATATGAGTGCGTATCCCAGTTGTAGGTCAGCTCGATAACCGCGTCGGTCTCTTCGGAACCATAGCCGACGAAGACATTGGTAAAGCGGCCGGACTCGTATTCTCTTTTTTTCAGAAGCTTCATGCCGAGGCCGTCGCAATAGAATTTCAAACTTTGATCGAGATCGTTGACTCGGATCATCGTATGGACGATTTGCATAATCTTTCTCCCTCTTAGTGGAATGTTCAGCGTCGTCGAGAACCGTGACGGAACGACAGCGTTTAGGTCATCGCCTTGGCGAACCCGCGAATCGTCTCTTCCCTGCTT
>VBKX01000104.1:12022-21347 GCA_005879435.1 Deltaproteobacteria bacterium | reverse complement strand
GGGAAGATCGCGGACGATGGGTGCCCAGGTGTCCCCGGCGTCGGCCGACGCGTAAACCTGTCCGCCGGTGGTGCCGAAATATACGCCGCACTTATCGAGCGAGTCGACCGCCATCGCGTCGCGCAGTACGTTCACGTAGCAGTCGCTCTGCGGCAGGCCTTTAGTGAGCGCTTCCCATTCGTTGCCACCAGATCGACTGCGGTACACGCGGAGTTTTCCATCGAGCGGGAAATGTTCAGAGTCGCTCTTGATCGGCACGACATACACGGTGTCCGGCTCGTGCGCGTGGACTTCGATCGCGAACCCGAAGTCGGTCGGCAAGTTGCCGCTGATTTCCTGCCAGGAGTCGCCGGCGTCGTCGCTGCGCATAACGTCCCAATGCTTCTGCATGAACAGTACGCCCGGCCGCGACTGGTGCATCGCGATGCGATGGACGCAATGACCAACCTCGGCAGTTGGATCGGGGATGTACTGGGAGTGTAGACCGCGGTTGATCGGCCGCCAGGTTTTGCCCGCGTCGTCGCTACGGAATGCGCCTGCAGAGGAGATCGCGATGAAAATTCTGTTTGAGTTACTTGGATCGAGAATAATCGTGTGCAGGCACATCCCACCGGCGCCCGGCTGCCAGTGGGGCCCCGAGCCATGGCCTCGCAGGCCGGCGAGCTCGTGCCACGATTTGCCGCCGTCGGTGGAGCGGAATAGGGCCGCGTCTTCGACCCCAGCGTAGACCGTGTCGGGATCGGTCAGCGATGGCTCGATATGCCAGACGCGCTTGAACTCCCACGGATGCGCCGTACCGTCGTACCACTGGTGTGTGGTGAGAGGTTTGCCGGTTTCCGGGGACGTGTCGTAAACAAACTTGTTGCTCTCGCCCTTGGGCGTGCCGTCGGGAGCCGTGGTCGGTTCACCGGGGGGTGTTCCCGGTTGGTGCCAAGTCTTGCCGCCGTCATCCGAGCGTTGAATGATCTGCCCGAACCAGCTGCTCGACTGCGACGCATACAGCCGGTTTGGATCCGCGAGAGAACCCTTGAGGTGATACATCTCCCAGCCGGCAAAATGGGGGCTGCTTACTTCCCATCGTTCGCGCTTTCCATCCGAGGTGAGAACGAATGCGCCCTTGCGTGTGCCGACTAATACTCTTACTCCGCTCATAAATTACTCCTTCCTGAAATTCGTAGGATTTGCGTGTTGCTTCTGAACCAGTGTCCCGCCCATCGAAGATGCTACTTAGTGGGCAGGCCCGGGATATCGATCACCGGTCGGACCTCGACGGTGCCTTTACGCGCCATGGGAATTCGTGCGGCAATCCCGATCGCGTCGTCGAGATTGTTTGCTTCGATGAGGAAGTATCCGCCCAGCTGTTCCCGCGTCTCGGCGAAGGGACCATCGGTCACCAATCGTTTGCCGTCGCGCACCCGGACGCTGGTCGCCATGGATATTGGCTGCAGCGGGTTGGCGCCCAGATACTGCCCGCTCGAATGAATCTCTTGTGCGAGCTGCGTGGATTCCGCGTAACACTCCTGCCGCTCGGTCTCGCTCAACGCTGCTTGCTCATCAAAATAAATCAGCAAGATGTATTTCATGCTGTTTTCTTTGCTCCGTCTTTTAGCCGATGATTTCTTCGTTGATCGGCCGGATCTCCAGGCATCCGCCCACGCGCATGCAGGGTAACTGCGACATCAACTGAATGGCATGGTTCAGGTCTTTGGCTTCGAGCACCATGACTCCACCCAGCTGCTCCTTTGTTTCGGCAAAGGGACCATCGGTGATGGCAACTTTGCCCTTATCAAACCGCAGCGTGGTCGCGGTTCCGGCGTCTTGGAGCGCCTTGCCGTCAATGTAGTGACCGTTCTTCCGAAGTAAGGCCGCGTAGGCGAAGCTCTCTTCCAACAGCGCTTTTCGGTCGCCTTCGTTCATCGCGCGCTGCGCCACGATGATCATCCACGAGACGCCGAATCGGTCGGCGACCATGCCGAATCGCGAGGAAAAGAAAGTCTTGGCGAGCGGCATGCAAACCTTTCCGCCGTCGCCCAGCGCCGCAAACAGCCGCTCGGCTTCGGCATCATTCGACACCGGCAGCGACAGGGCAAAGCCTTGGAAGTTCGGCCGACCGAGGCACTGGCCATCGGAGGCCATCACCGTAGAATCGCCGATGCGCAGGCTCGCGTGCATCACTTTGTTTTCGGCACCCGGCGGGAGCATGCCCGGCGCATGGGGCTCCGGGCTGTCTTTGAATCGCATAAGCATGGTCACCTCGGCGCCGAGCGTGCTCTTGTAGAATTCGATGGCCTCCTCGCAGCGGCCATCGAGAAACAGGTAGGGTTCGATTTTCATAGTTTTCTCCTTTGCTGGTCTTGGAGCTTTGCCGTTTGGCGCGCCCCATGGGTTAATCTAATCGTCTAACAAATAGTCGAAAACATATCGGCCAAATCGACAGCGTTTCAAAAATATTCTCCTGCCAAGCCCCGGATGTATCTTATGTCTTGTATCTCGACTACTTACCGCGACTTTCACGATCCTAAGCTCCTCTCACGTTCAAACGGAAAGCAGACCAGGGTGTGCCGCGCGGATCGGAACCCAACAATTGTCGATGCGTGAGCCCGGAATCCGTCCGGCTGCCAGTGTCTCATGTCGAACCTGTTCGCCGCGATGAACTACCGATATATATTTCAACTCCGGTCGAAAATTCTGTCGTTGGACCTTGGGTCCACTCATCAAATGCTGTAACGAAAACTTTTGTTCTACGCTCTTATGTTTTCTCTGCTGACGCAGCCATAGCCGCCGCGCGTTTTTTTAATTCCTTCATTGGGATATCTTCTTTGTGGGTTGCCACGTGCCAGACATGCCCAAAGGGGTCTTCCAGTGAGCCACTCCGGTCGCCGTAGAACTGGTCCGTGACTGGACGCAATACTTTTGCACCCCCTGCGATGGCTTTTTTCACGACCCTATCCACATCTTGCACGTAGAGACTAATGGCCACCGGGGTGCCGCCAAAAGCCTGCGGACTCCGAAAGTTCATCTCTGGATATTCGTCGGCGAGCATGATGCGAGAATCGCCGATTTGAATTTCGGCGTGACCGATGGTTCCGCCCGGCCCCGGCATGCGCATGATCTCCTTGGCTCCAAAAGCCTTTTTGTAAAACGCGATGGCGCTGGCCGCGCCCTTGACACTCAGATATGGTGTGACCGCGTGGTATCCTTTCGGGGTGGGTCTAACTTTCTTTTTCATAAGTAACCTTCTTTCTGCCGTTATAATGCGTTGTGAGTCAGTTAATAGTATTCGTTTCGGTCCTTTGAATTGTCATTTGATCCATCTATCGTTCGAGAGTGAACACGCCCTGAAAGTTTTTATATCTAAGAGAACATGAGTGTGGCTGAAAACTTTGGACGCGAGTCTCACTCCGCGAGAGGAATCCAGATTTCCATTCCCCCCATGCCGGTTTGCGAATTGAACTCTTCGGTGTAGCGTTCGAAGCTCGGCGCGTCGGCCACTTTCAGTCCCGATTGAGGGCGCCAGTTATTCCAAATTTTGTCGATTGTATTACCGATGGCAGAAACATGGTCCCGGTGCGTGAAGATCGCATATTCTCGGGCGGGAAGACGTACGGTTAGCAATTCGCCCGGCAGCTTCGCGCCATCCTTCACTTCAACGCCGGAGAGATAATCGAATCCCTGCCCCGGCCGATTATTCCAGCAGATACCATATGCAATGTTGCCCATCTGTCCGGGAACCTTGCCGATATGCGGAACGAAACGTTCCCATTGAACGGGAATTTTGACGCGGGTCTCGAACGTGTAGCTCTCATTCAAACCAGCTACAATCATTTCCCTGCCATGTTCAAATCTGGGTGCTCCGAGGCCCAGCGCTTGCGCGCGAATGCCGGCTTCCTGTCTTCTGAGCTCGGGCGTGAACTCGGCACCGAAGTCCTCAGCCTCGAACAGCTGGCGGATCTCGACCTCCGTCTCCTCGTTATGGGGATTGGGGCAGCGCTTGACCCATTCGATCGCCTCTTCCTTCGACTTCACCTGCCACAGCCAGAAGCCGGCGATCAGCTCCTTGGTCTCGGCGAAGGGGCCATCGATCACAGTTCGCTTTCCGCCGGAGAACTTGACGCGCGCGCCCTTGGAACTCGGATGGAGCCCCTCGCCCGCGAGCATTACGCCGGCTTTCACCAATTCTTCGTTGAACTTGCCCATTTCGGTCAGGAGCTGCTCGCTTGGCATCACCCCTGCTTCCGAGTCCGTAGTGGCCTTAATTAAAATCATGAATTTCACTTCATTCCTCCATTTTTTGATTTGGGGCTAGCCCGATCTCAACTGGCTGCCTAGCTCTGTGACATTAGATAGTCGTTCGGCCAAAGCCAGAATCGACATCGCGATTCGATCTCAGCCCAATTCTGCCAGCCGCCGCTCCAGAAAGCGCCGCTCCGGCTTCTGCTCCGTGAGGCTCAGAGCTCGTTCGTAGGAAGCTCGGGCTTCTGCGGTTCGCCCCAGCCGCCGGCAGAGGTCCGCCCGCGCCGCATGGGCGAGGTGGTAGTCCGCAAGATCGCCGCGTCTAAGGATGGCGTCGATCAGCGCGAGCCCCGCAGTCGGCCCGTCGCGCATCGCCACTGCCACCGCGCGGTTCAGCTCGATCACGGGCGACGGCTCCGCCCTCGTCAGCAGGTCATAGAGTGCCACGATCTGGGCCCAGTCCGTGGCTGCGGCGTTGAGTGCGCTCGCGTGCACGGCTGCGATCGCTGCTTGGATGCTGTATGGACCGATGTCGCGTGCCGCCAACGCCTGTTCCACAACCGCCATGCCCTCCGAGATTTGGTCTCTGTTCCAAAGCAAGCGGTCCTGGTCATTAAGCAGGATCAACTCCCCGCTCGGCGATGTGCGCGCGGCGCGGCGCGAGTCGTGCAGCAGCATCAGCGCGAGCAGTCCGAGCGCTTCCGGCTCCGGCAGCAACTCCACAAGCAGCCGACCGAGGCTGATCGCTTCGCTCGAAAGATCGTGCCGCGTGAGTGCCGTACCGGATGACGCGGAGTATCCCTCGTTAAACACGAGGTAGACGACCCGAAGCACGGCATCGAGCCGGTCCGGGAGATCGGTCGCCGAGGGTACTTCATAGGGAATGCGCGCGTTGCGAATCTTTGCCTTGGCGCGCACGATGCGCTGTGCAACTGTGGGCGTCGATGAGAGAAAGGCTCGCGCGACCTCCTCGGTGGTGAGGCCGCAGACTTCGCGCAAGGTCATCGCCACTTGAGCGTCCGGCGACAGAGCTGGATGACAGCAGGTGAAGATTAGGCGCAGGCGGTCGTCTTTGATGCTTTCGTCGTTCCACGCCTCCGGATCGTCGGTTTCAGTCACGATTCGCCTGTCGATATCGTCGGGCAACGGCTCGAATCGGGTGCGCCGGCGAATTGCGTCTATGGCTTTGAACCGACCCGTCGATACCAGCCAGGCGCGCGGATTGGCAGGCACACCATCGCGTGGCCATTGCTCCAAAGCGGCCCTGAATGCGTCGTGCAGCGCCTCCTCGGCGATATCGAAGTCGCCGAGCAGGCGGATTAACGTAGCGTGGACATGGCGGGAATCTGAGCGATAGACGGCGTCTACTATGTGGCGCGCGTGTTCAGCCGCAGTCCCTAAGCCGACTTGTGGGTTGCGATCCATAACCTGTTGCCTCTCATTTAGGGTCAGCGTAGGGGTAGCGAGCCAGAGCGGAAAATCGATTTTGCACTCCACCAACCCGATCCCGCTCTAACCATGATTAATCTTCTCGCAATCGCTGCCAAAATCAATGAGGGGACTGCAGATTGGCGGCTAGGTAAATCCTATGAAACGACAGAGGACTTATCGAAGACAAGCTAAACGGATTTGCAGCGCAAAGAAGTTGAACGGTTTGAACGACTATTGTTTCAGCGCAAGCGGGCTTGCGTTTGCGCCGACGACAGCCGTCTTGGCGAATATCGGAAACGTGATGCCGCAGTTCACCCGGCAGAATTGCGCGATCTCTTTGGTCGACCCTGACTCCTGGCACTTCCGACTTGAGCGTCGCTAATCCAATTCCGATGCATTATCCGGCGTCTGTACAGCAGCGACGCCCGAAATCATCAGCACAACGGTCGATCCGTCGCGGTACCTTCCGCAAGCGTATTATTCATTCTCATTCTGGGCTATCTTTACGCTTGCCGTCTGATATACTCAGTAGAACGATTACTGACCTAACGTCCAAATAAAAACATTCTCGGTCTAAATTTTTCCGAGTTTCGCAGAGGCGGTCCCTAGGGTAACCGCCTTTTGCGTTTATGGGCCGGAAAATAACGGAGAACACCTGTAGCGACCGTCAGAAAGGAGGAGATTTTCCTCATGCCACACAACCCTAACCGATCACCGATCAGCCGGATTGCGTTTATTGGAAATTACTTGCCGCGCCAGTGCGGCATAGCGACGTTTACTACCGATCTGTGCGAGGCCATTGCCGCCGAACACAGTGACACGACTTGCATTGCCGTGCCGGTGAACGACGTCGAAGACGGCTACGCGTATCCACCGCGCGTTCGATTTGAACTGACGGAGAAAGATCTTGAGTCTTATCGGCGCGCCGCCGACTTCTTGAATATCAACAGTGTGGACCTGGTCTGCCTGCAATTCGAGTATGGCATCATCGGCGGGCGGGCCGGCAGTCACATCCTGACTCTCCTGCGTGATCTGCGCGTGCCCATCGTCACGACCCTGCACACGATTCTCCGTGAACCCGACGCGCACCAGCGAAGGGTTTTAATCGAGGTCGCGGGCTTGTCGGATCGCCTGGTTGTCATGAGCAAGCGCGGCGCGGAATTCCTGCAAGAGATTTATCATGTTTCACCGGATAAGATCGACTTGATTCCACATGGCATCCCCGATCTACCTTTTGTCGATCCGAGTTTTCACAAAGACCTGTTTGGCGTCGAAGGTAAGATCGTCTTGCTGAGTTTTGGCTTGCTATCGGCGAACAAAGGAATCGAAAACGTCATCTCCGCTCTCCCTGCCATTCTAGCCAAGCATCCCAACGTGGTGTACTTCATTGTCGGCGCGACGCATCCGCATGTCATGCGCCACGACGGCGAAGCCTACCGGTTCTCGCTGCAATGGTTGGCACAAGAGAAAGGCGTCGAGGGCCAGGTGATCTTCTACAACCGATTCGTCAGTTTGGAGGAGCTCGTTGAGTTCATCGGCGCCGCTGATATTTACATCACGCCCTATCTCAACCCGGCACAGATCGTCTCGGGTACCCTGGCCTACACCGTGGGAGCGGGCAAGGCGGTCATTTCGACGCCCTATTGGTACGCCGATGAGGTGCTGGCGGACGAGCGTGGCGTGCTGGTACCGTTCCGTGACCCGGCGGCGTTGGCCGAGCAAGTGATCGATTTGTTGGATAACGAGGCCAAGCGCCACGCCATGCGCAAGCGCGCCTATCTATATGGGCGGGAGATGATCTGGCCGCAGGTCGCGCGCCGTTACATGGAGAGTTTTCAGCGCGCCCGAGCCGAACGGCGGCACTTCAGCGCTCCCGGCTTTGTCGTCAAAGCACTCGACAAACGTCCGGCCGAACTGCCCGTCCTCAAACTCGATCACTTACGCCGCATGACGGATGATACCGGCATGTTTCAACACGCTATTTTTACCGTGCCCAACTATCGCGAGGGCTACACCATCGACGACAACGCGCGCGCGCTGACGGTGAGCGCTCTTCTGGAAGAGCTCGGCAATGAGGAGACCTCGGACCTAACGTCACGCTATTTCGCGTTTGTCTGGTACGCCTTCAATAGCGAGACCGGACGCTTCCGAAATTTCATGGACTATCAACGCAACTGGCTGGAGGAGAACGGGTCTGACGACAGTCACGGCCGCACCTTGTGGGCCCTGGGTACGGTATTGGGCCGTTCGAATACGCCGGCCCTTCAGAGTATGGCCGGCTGGGTATTCGAGAAGGCGTTGCCGGCCATTCTGCACACGAGCAGCCCACGGGCCTGGGCTTTTGCGCTCATCGGCATCCACGAATATCTTCGCCGCTTCGCCGGTGACCGCAGAGTCACCCAGGTGCGTGAGCAACTGGCCGGGCGGTTGCTGAAGCTGTATCAAAATAATCGCGCGGATAAATGGCGCTGGTACGAAAAATCGCTGACCTACTGCAACGCCGCGCTGCCGCACGCTTTGCTCATGTGCGGCCAAGGCATACCCAATAACGACATGAGCGAAGCCGGACTGGAGTCGCTCAGTTGGCTGGCCGACTTACAGCGCGCGGAAGAGGCCGGAGGCTATTTTGTGCCGATCGGCTCCAACGGTTTTTATCAACGTGGTGGCGAGCGCGCCCGATTCGATCAGCAACCGGTTGAGGCTCAAGCCATGGTATCGGCTTGCCTCGAAGCGCACCGGATCACGGGAGACAAGAGCTGGTACAAAGAAGCCCGACGCGCTTTCGACTGGTTCCTCGGTCGCAACGACCTGGGCCTGCCGATTTATGATCCGACAACCGGTGGTTGTCGAGACGGTTTGCATCCCGACCGCCCGAACGAAAATCAAGGCGCAGAATCTTCTCTCGCTTATCTTCAGGCGGTGCTGGAACTGCGCTTGGCTGAGACGACATCGGCGTCCATAGAACCAGGAGAGAGTGTCGCGCGCATCACTCAGCGTGATGTGGGCGATCGGGACGAAGTCGGCGTAGAAATACTAACGTCGTCTAGCCCCGCTGAACGTGATTTGTAATGGGAACTTAATGAACAATCAACACACCGAACTTTTTCACCGTCACAAACGCAATCCGATCTTGAGCGCCGCTAACTGGCCCTATCCGGTCAACAGCATTTTCAACCCCGCCGCTACCCTGCTGCCCGATGGAACTACTTTGTTGTTGTGTCGCGTCGAAGATCGCCGGGGCCATTCTCATTTTACCGTCGCCCGTTCCGACAACGGCTTGGACAACTGGCGGATTGAATCCCGGCCAACGCTGCTAGCTGATCCTGAACACTTCCCGGAAGAGGTGTGGGGCATTGAAGACCCGCGCATTACCTACCTCTCCGAATTAGGCAAGTATGCTGTTGTCTATACGGCATTCTCGCGCGATGGCCCCGGCGTATCTCTGGCGCTGACTGAGGATTTTCATACTTTCGAGCGCTATGGTGTCATCATGTCGCCGGAAGATAAAGATGCGGCGTTACTTCCCCGTCGTTTCGGCGGGCAGTGGGCTTTGATCCACCGGCCCGTCAGCGCTCCGCGGGCGCATATGTGGATGTCTTTTTCTCCCGACTTGCACCACTGGGGCAATCATAAGCTGATGCTAGAGGCGCGCCGCGGCGCG
>VBKX01000104.1:11163-11977 GCA_005879435.1 Deltaproteobacteria bacterium | reverse complement strand
CGTGCGCCAGACCGCATCCGGCGCGATTTACCGACTAGGGCTGGCGCTGTTTGACTTGCAGGCGCCGGAGCACTGCATAAAACGGGGCGATGAGTGGGTCTTCGGGCCGCAAGAAGTTTACGAGCAGCGTGGAGACGTCGATAACGTTGTCTTTCCTTGCGGATACACGATTGCGCCGGATGGCGACACCATCCATATCTATTACGGTGCGGCGGATACGAGCATAGGCTTGGCCACTGGCAGTGTAGGAGCGATGCTTGAGTGGCTTGAACGGCATGGAGCGGAAGTGAGGTTGATCTGACCAATCCAATCATAGTTCAGCTTGATCTTAGATACGCCCCAACGATTTTGTAAAAATCGAGTATACGCAACCGAATGCGTCGCGCCGTCGTTCCATGCGAGCATGACGCGTAAACTCCGGAGAGTAGCCAGGGATGCGGGTGAATTCAAACTGAGCACAGCAGCGGCACGACCTGAAGTCAGATGGTCTCAGCTGATTATGCCACGGGAACTACGTAACACGCGCAAGGCGACGGATTGCTCATGGCTGGAACGACGTGATGGCACGCGGGAAGGAGCATCGAATGATGCTGGACGTTGGGAATAAGGTTGTCTATCCGAATCAAGGTCCCTGCCGCATTGGCGCGGTGGTTGAAAAGGCATTCGGTGGGAGACCGGTAAGCTTTTATACTTTCGCCATCATGGACGATAGCGGCGATGTGTTATTCGTCCCAGTAGACAAAATTACGACACTCGGAATCCGTCGGCTAATGGAAAAATCCGAGATTCCGAAGCTCCTCAGCCGACTCAGCCA